>JANPIY010000537.1:0-3344 GCA_031425255.1 Planctomycetota bacterium | reverse complement strand
GCCGGCGCCAGCAGCCAACGGCTGTACATCGGCACCGATCGCACGGCGGTCGCCAACGGCACCACCAGCATCGTCGTCGGTATGGCCGGGCAGGCGCGCGAGGCCTTCGTCACCACCCGCCACCTGCTGGCGACGAAGGAGGGTGAGGCCGGCGGGGCCAAGGACGAGGACGAGGACGCGGGCGAGGAGGGCAGCCACGACGAGGGTCGGCCGGTGTACGTCCCGCTCGAGCGTCTGGCCAGCGGCACGACCTATCATTGGCGCGTCGATCAGGTGATGGGCGAAGCCAAGTCCAGCAAAGCTCCGCCGCCGCCAGCCGTGCCTGGGGAGGTGTGGTCGTTCACCACCTCGCCCCTCGATCTGGAAGATGACGGTCCGGTCTCGGAGCCCTTTCCCAGCGCAGTGCGCAGCGACGGCTATTACCAGCGTTTCATGCGCGCCCCCGGGTGCCCGATCATCAGCCCGATCGACGCCCTGGACGAGTACATGCGCAGCGCGCGCCATTCGCTCGCCAAGCTCACCGGCAAGCGCCCCGACATCGTCGCCGCGCTCGACGCGTCCAGCGCCGGCTGCCATCTCTCGACGCCGGAGAGCCGCGGCTGGAGCGTCGGCCGTGGCTGGAGCCAGTACACCTGCGCCGCCTATGGCGGCGGCTACGCCATCGCCCGCCGCAGCGCCATCCTGATGCATGAGATGGGTCATCAGTACCACATGAATGGCATCGAGATGCTGGAGAGCGATTTCCACGACCGCCTGAACCGCATCTTCACCACCAACTACCGCGAGCGGAAATGGATGGGCGGGTACGCCTCGAAGAACAAGCACGAGAACGTGGCGGTATGGGCCTCGGCCTGGATCAACGATGGGTCGTTCGACGTCGGCATCGAGACCCCGCGCGAGAAGTATCGCAAGAATGATCCGCGCATGTTCGATCTGCTGTCGGCGTATTGGCCCGGCGACACCATCATCGAACTCGATCCCGCGCGCGGGGTGGAGCGCAGTGCCACCGGTGCGCTGAGCGCGTGGAGAAACAGCGGTGGCATCGAGTTCTTCGAGAAGGAGGCCGGCTGGCGGACCTACGCCCGCTCGCGCGGCCGCTTCCTGCCCACCGGCTCCCCGACGTATACCACGGTCGCCGGGGTCAGCGCCATCGCCTGCAGCGGCAAGGACACCCTGCGCTGGGATCAGGCGACCTGGGACGCCATCGACGGCAACCGCGCGTGGTCGGTCGAGGCGTGGGTGTACCGCGCCAGCGCCGCCAGTGGCCCCGAGACGCTGCTGGATTGGGATCGCACCGGCAAGCCGGAGGCCCGCCTGAGCTGGGGTGGCGATGACGAGGCCTGGCGTTTCGGCGAGCAGGCCGGGCGTTGGCGCGCCAAACCGCAACCCGGGCAGTGGCACCACGTCTTCTATGTCTACAGCGGCGGTGGTCTCGCCAATGGCCCGGGGACGCTCACCGTACACGTCGACGGCATGGTCGATCACCGTGCCACCGTCACGCTCGACCTGCCGGTGGCGGCGCACCTCACCTTGGCGCGCGGCTTCACCGGCGCGCTCGCCCACCTGCGGATCTACAATTATGAACTGCATCCCGCGCAGATCGCCGAGATCAGCCGCGAGGATGCCTGGTTCGCCCGCGATCGTGCGCAGGTGGCCGGGTCATTGCTGATCGATCTGGCAGGTGACCGCCTGGAACCGTATCAACAGGTCGACGTCTGGCCGACCTATCCTGCGAGCCTGCAGAAACCGTGGGTGCGCTCATGGGCCAATCGCGGTCTGCTTGGTGGCCGCGTCCACAACGAAGGCGGCGCGACCCGCCAGCGTGGTCCGCGCGCCGGTGTCTTTCAGGGGACCTCCGCGTTGTCGTTCAGCGGCGACGTGCGCATGGCCAGCGAGGTCCTCCCGCCGCTGCCAGCGCGCGTGAGCGTCGAGCTCTGGGCGAGCCTCGCCGTCAAGCCTGAGGCCGCCGCGGTGTTGGTGCAGCTCGGCGACCTGGTGGTGCCCGCCGCGGTGGTCCCGGTCGCTGGATGGCACCACGTGGTGATGACGTCGACTGATGGCCGGCAGGAGTGCTGGGTCGATGGCGCGGTGGTGCCCTTGCCGGCCGGCCGGCCGGCCGCAGTCGCGACCGCAGCACGGTTGTGCCTCGGCGGTCGCTGGGATGGTGCGCAGTGGAGCGGTCACCTGACCGGGGCCCTCGCGCAGGTGCGGGTGCACGCTGGGATCCTGGACCGCGAACAGATCGCCGCCAACCGCCGCGCCGGCATGCCCAACCAAGCGGATGCCCCAGGCCCCGCCGACGGCAGCGAGGTGATCGAGCCGTCGCCGGCGTTGACCTGGAGTCTCGGCACCCAGCCCACCGCCGCCGCCGATGTCTACCTCGGCAGCGACCTCGCCACGGTGCAGCGCGCCGAGCGCGGCAGCAGCGGTGTCTATCAGGGGCGCCACCGTCCTGGGACCTTCCGTCCCACGCTGAAACCCGGCCAGGCCTACGTCTGGCGCGTCGATGCCCTCGATGCGGACGGCAAAATCCTCGGACGCGGCGCCTGCTGGACCTTCCGCACCGTGCACGGGCTGCTGGTCGATCTCGATGCAAGTGGTCTTGCTCCGGGAGCCTTCACCACGT
The DNA here is from genome assembly GCA_031425255.1 of Planctomycetota bacterium. Lineage (GTDB taxonomy): Bacteria > Planctomycetota > UBA11346 > UBA11346 > UBA11346 > BOG-1363. The sequence continues at coordinate 718 of JANPIY010000537.1, read as the reverse complement.
GGCGCAATCAGGGAGTGGCGGGTGGCGCCTTCGAGCCCGGCACCATCGCCGAGACCTGGATGCCGTTGGCGATGGAACACGATGGGCGCGCTGCGGTCAGCTTCGACGGCGGCACTTACCTATTATCGTCGTTCAAGCCGCCGGCGTCGCTCGCCAAGGCCTTCACCGTCGCGGCGCGGGTCTATGCGGAAGATCTTCCGGGCAACGCCAAGGAGCGCTCCAATACCTTCCTCTCGCTCGGCGTTCGCGAGGCGGGCGGCACCGAGTTCCTGTGGAACTGGCAACCGACCCATGGGCTGTTCATGCATGGCACCGGCAAGAACCGTTGCAATTTCGGCTACCGGTCCGGCATCGACGATGTGAAGGTCGCACGTGAGGCGCTGCCCGCCTACCAGGCGCTGCGCTGGCATCACATCGCTTTCACCTATGCCGAAGTCGGCGGCGGAACCCTCCGCATCCATATCGACGGTCGACTCCACCGTGAAGAGAAGGCCGCGGTCGCGGTGGCCGGCGGCGCACCATTCTGCCTCGGAGCGGTGCGCGGCGAAAAGCGTATGGAATCGTGGTTCACCGGCTGGCTCGGCGAGCTGTACGTCGCCGATCGGGTGGTGCCGGACCAGGAGCTTGCAGCGCTCGCCCGCGCCGACGCCAAGCCCAAGGCCGGCGATTGGCTGGTCGCGCTCCAGGCCAGCGATCTGCCGGCGGGCCGGGTCGCGGC
>JANPIY010000536.1:0-1702 GCA_031425255.1 Planctomycetota bacterium | reverse complement strand
CTTCGTAGTCGCTGTCGCCCATCGACACCCAGGTGTCGGTGATGACGGCATCGGCCCCGCGAACCGCGTCCCGCGGGTCGCTGGTCAGGGTCACGGCGCTGCCACCCTTGGCGAGGTCGTGCAGGTCGGGATGATAGTCGGCGGGGCAGGCAATGTTGAGGTGAAAGCCCAGCAGCGGGGCCGCATGGATGAAGCTGTGGCAGACATTGTTGCCGTCGCCGATCCAGGCCAGCGTCTTGCCCGTGATCGGCCCCAGCCGTTCCTCGATCGTCACGATGTCGGCCAGGATCTGGCAGGGGTGGGAGCGGTCGGTCAGGCCGTTGATCACGGGGACGGTCGAGGCCTGGGCGAAGCGTTCGACGTCCTCGTGGCTGTTGGCGCGGATCATGACGGCGTCGACCATGCGCGACAGGACCCGGGCGGTGTCCTCGACCGGCTCGCCACGGCCCAGTTGCATGTCGCCGGCATTGGCGATGATGGCGGCCCCGCCCAACTGGCGGATGGCGGCATCGAAGCTGAAGCGGGTACGGGTCGAGTTCTTCTCGAAGATCATGGCCAGGACGCGGTCGCGCCCGGCGGCATCGGCGTCGGCCCGCCCCTGGGGCCAGCCCTTGCGGGCGGCCTTGCGGGCGTGGGCGTCGTCGAGGATGGAGCGCAGATCGGCGACATCCAGCCGATGGATATCCAGGAAGTGGCGCACCATCAGGCGGCCGCGCTCATCTTGCCCCGCGCCGCCTCGCAGGTGCGCTCCAGCTTCTCGATGGCTTCGCGGGCCTCATCCAGGGTCAGGTTCAGGGGCGGGAGCAGCCGTACGCAGTTGTCGCCGCCGCCCGCGATCAGCAGATGCTGTCCCTCGCGCGCCAGGGCCATGAACTCGCGGTTGTTGGGAACCAGCTTCAGCCCGATCAGCAGACCCTTGCCGCGGACGTCCTCGATCACGTCGGGGAAGCGTTCCTTGAGGCCGTGCAGCTGCTGCTTCAGATAGCCGGCGATCTCGTTGACGTTGCCCAGCACCTCGGGGGTGTTGATCGTGTTGAAGGCCGCCAGACCGACCGCCATGGCCAGCGGGTTGCCGCCGAAGGTGGAGCCGTGGGCCCCGACGGTCATGCCTTTCGCGGCTTCGGTGGTGGCAAGGCACGCCCCGATCGGGAAACCGCCACCCAGCGCCTTGGCCACCGCCATGATGTCCGGAGCCATATCGGCCCATTCATGGGCCCACAGCCTGCCCGACCGGCCCATGCCGCACTGGACCTCATCGAAGATGATCAGCACGCCATGCTGGTCACACAGCTCGCGCAGGCCGCGCAGACAGACATCGGGCATGGCCCGGCAGCCGCCCTCGCCCTGCACCGGCTCGACGATGATGGCGGCGCAGTTCGGCTCGGCGATCGCGGCCTTCAGCGCCTCGTGGTCGCCCCACTTCAGCTGGTGGAAGCCCTGCATTTTCGGGCCGAAGCCCTCGGTGTAGCTGGGGTTGGCGGCAGCGTTGATGGCCCCGTAGGTGCGGCCGTGGAAGGCCCCGTCAAAGCCGTAGATGTCGATCCGCTCAGGGCTTCCGTTTGCGGCGTGGTATTTGCGCGCCGTCTTGAGCGCGCATTCAACGGCTTCGGTGCCGGAGTTGGTGAAGAAGACGACGTCGGCAAAACTGGTCTCGGTCAGCCGGTCGGCCAGTTCTTCCTGGCCCGGAATCCGGAAAATGTTG
>JANPIY010000535.1:0-6934 GCA_031425255.1 Planctomycetota bacterium | reverse complement strand
CTCTCGATTGAGCGTCGCGAAGGTCACCACACCGGCACTCGCCGTCGCGGTTACCGGCGAACCCTGCAGCGTGCCGCCGCCGCTCGCGATCGACGCCGTCACCACCGTCGTGCTGTCGGCCAGCACCCGGTTGCCGAAGGTGTCCTCGACGTGCAGCATCGGCTGCTGCACGAACGCCACGCCTGCGGTCGCCGTCGCCGAAGGCGCCGTCTGCAGGGTCAGCCGCACCGACGCCGCCGCTGACACCACCACGTTGCCGGAGGTCGTGCCGGACAGCCCGGTGGCGGCGAAAGCGAGCGTGATGGTGGCCGCCGCCTCGCGGTTGAGCGTCGCGAAGGTCACCACGCCGGCACTCGCCGTCGCCGTGACCGGCGAGCCCTGCAATGTGCCGCCGCCGCTCCCGATCGAGGCCGTCACCACCGTGGTATTGTCACCCAGGACGCGGTTGCCGAAGGTGTCCTGGACATGGAGCACCGGCTGCTGCGCGAAAGCCACCCCCGCCGTCGCCGTCGCCGAGGGGGCGATCTGGATGGCGAGCTGCGCCGCCGCCCCCGCCGATACCTCCACGTCGCCCGACACCGTACCGGTCAGGCCGCTCGCGGTGAAAGCGAGCGTGATGGTCCCGGCGGCTTGACGATTGAGGGTCGCGAAGGTGGCGATGCCGCCACTTGCCGTCGCGGTGACCGGCGAACCTTGCAGCGTGCCACCGCCGGTACCGACCGACGCCGTGACCACCGTCGTACCATCGCTGAGACGCAGGTTGCCGAAGACGTCCTCGATGCGCACCGCCGGCTGCTGCCCGAACGCCACGCCAGCGGTCGCCGTCGCCGAGGGCGCCGTCAGCAGGGTGACCCGCGCCGCCGCGGCCGCCGACACCACCACGTCGCCCGACACTGCACCGGTCAGACCGGCGGCGGTGAAATTCAGAGTGATGGTTCCCGCCACTTCGCGGTTCAGGGTCGCGAAGGTCACCAGACCTGAACTCGCCGTCGCGGTCACCGGCGTGCCCTGCAGGGTTCCACCGCCGGTACTGATCGCCGCCGTCACCACCGTGGTGCTGTCACCCGCCACCACATTGCCATGGGCATCCTTGATCTGGAGCACCGGCTGCTGGGCGAAGGCCGCGCCCGCCGTCGCCGTCGCCGAGGGCGTGGTCAGGATGGTCATCTGGGTCGCGGCACCCGGACTGACGGTGAAGGGATCCGACGGATCGGCCGTCAGGGCATCCCCACCCGAGGCGCTGGCGGTGAGGACCACGCCGCTGCCCGCCGTCAGAAGCTCCACGCCCATGATGATGACGTTGTCATCCCCGCTGAGGATGTTGCCGCTCACGGTTCCGCCGATGACCCCAGGTCCAGCGGTCAAGGTCAGGGTCACGGTGGTGGTGGCGACCACCGCCGTGCGCGCGTTGCCGTTGTTGGCCGCCCGCACCTCGACGTTGAATGGTGTTCCCGCCACTACCGGACCGATCGCCTGCACATCGAGTTTGACCGCCGCGGCAAAGACCGCTGGCGTTACCATCCAGGCGAGCAGGACCATCCACCATCGCAGCACGTTCACTCCACCCGCGCCGGCGCCGCCGACAGGCGATAGAGCAGTCCTAGGCTGAGGCTCAGGCCCTCCTGCGTGATGGTGAGATCGATGCCGTCGCCGCTGAGGTCGTTCTCGATGCGTTTCCAGCCGACCGCGCCCATCACCGCCCAGCGGGCGTTGAAGCGGTGGATGGCGCCCAGGCGCAGGCCGTAGCCGAACAGCAGGCCGCTGGTGTCGTAGGCGGGATAGGAATCGGTCGCGGGGAAATCGAAGGCGGCATGGCCGAGCTCGACCGTGGGTTCGAGCAGCAGCTCCCAGCGGTCGCTCAGCGCCCAGCCGCCGCCGATGATCAGGCGGGCGCCGAAGGTCATGTTCTCGGCGCTGCGCTCGTATTGGTAGGAGGTGACGTCGAGGTCGCCGCCGAGCACCAGGCCGAGGTTGGAGCCCGCCGACGACAACGACCAGCGCCCGCCGAGGCTGAGGCCGAGCCCGCTGCTGAAGGCGTCGTCGCCGCTGCGCGAGCCGACCGGGCCGTCGACGGTGAAGCTGAAATCGGTGGGTTGCGTGTCGAACGACACGAACAGATCGCGGGTGACCAGTTCGGCCTCAGCACCCGGCAGGGCCAACACGCCGCCGACCAGCAGGGCGATGAAGCGGACAGGTCGGGAGGTCCTCATGTCGTCATCATGTGGATTCTTCAGGCTCATGGAGTGGGCGCCGGAGCGGCAATCGGCGGCGGGATTTCATCCGGCGCGACCGTGGGATCGGCGGCCACCTCACCGTCACCGTTGATCGGCCACTCGACCTCGCACGCCAGCCGCAGCCCGACGTAGGCGGAACGCAGGCCGCCACTCAGCGCCGCACGATTGGCGACCCGCATGGCGTCGAGCGGATCGCCCCACGACCCGCCGCGCGCGACGTGACTCTCGCCATCGCGGCCGATGGGATCGCTGACGGGCACCGTCGCGTACGGTGCATAACGGTCCTGGCACCATTCCCACACGTTGCCGTGCAGGTCGTAGAGTCCGATGGGATTGGGGAAACGCAGCTTCACCGCCTTGCTGGCGCCGCCGCTGTTGGCGGCGAACCAGGCCACAGTGGCGATGCCGACGGCGTCGCTGCGCGCACTGCTGAAGCTGCCCTCGCCACCGGCCCGCGCGGCGTATTCCCACTCCGCCTCGCTGGGCAGCCGCAGCGGCGCCGAATACAATCCACGCAGACGGGTCAGCAGCACCTGGGTGTCGCTCCATGACACCCGCTCCACCGGACGATCGAGGCCGCGATCGCGGCTCGGGGTGGTCGCCATCACCTGCTGCCACAGCGCCTGCGTGCATTCGGTATCGGCCAGCCAGAAAGCCTTGCCGATGGTCACGCGCACCTGGACCTCGTCGGCGTCGCGGCCGGGTTCCTGCTCCGGACTGCCCATGGTGAAGGTGCCCGCCGGGACGAAGCGGAAACGTTGGCGCAGGCCGGGCGCCAACGCGAGCTCCGCCCACAGGCCGAAATCGTCGCGGCCCGCGTCCGCGGCCCAGGATGGCCGACCTGGGCCATCGAGGTGGGCGAGACGGGGCGCCCATGCCGCGACCTGCGGATCACGCAGTGATACCAGAGCGATCAACGCCTGATGGTCCTGGTGCATGGCTGCGGCCACTGCCGGCGCATGACCGTAGGCGGCGAGCGCACCGGCGAGCGCCAGCTTCACGGCCGCCACCCGCTCGAACTTGGCCCGCCACTGGCGGTACCGCAGGTCCTCTTCGCCGACCAGTGCGGCGAACTCGGCGAGGGTACTGGCGGTGTCCGCGGGCAGGGGCTCCGCGCGGTCCAGCGGGGCCAGGGCGAGCACCACGTTGGCGATGCGGCGGAGCTTGGCGTGCCAACGGCTGACATCATCGTCGCTCTCACCGACCTCCTGCACCAGCGCGGCGAGGGCGGTCGCGGCATCGTCGGGGACCGGTGCGGCGCGGTCGAGCGCGGTCAGGCGGGCGCTTTGCTGCGCGATGCGTTCGCGCTTGGCGTTCCAGCGTTTCACCTCGGGATGATCCTCACCCGCCTGGGCGGTGTAATCCTCCAGGTCTTTGCGCAGGCTGGCGGTGAAGGGCGTCACGCGATCGAGCGCCTGGAGACGTTCGACCCGCGCCGTGGTCTGGATGCGTTCATCGTTCAGGCGGCGCAGATAGGTCGCGTCCTGTTCCTCGGACAGACCACCCACTCCGGCCAGCAGTTCGCGCGCCACCGCCAGCAGGCGCTGCTCGTCGAGCGTCAGCGGCTCGCGCCGGTCGAGCCGCGTCAGCGCGGCCTGGAGTTCAGCGTGGCGGGCGACCGCCGCCTTGTGCTGTTTCTGCCAGGCGAGCAGCTTTTCATCGCCTTCGCCGACCAGCACCCGCAGGGCTTCCAGGAGCCGCGCCAGCGGTTCGATTTCACCCACCGACAACAACGTCGGCTGGTCGAGCCGGGCCAGGCGCTTGCGCAGCGATTCGATCTCGGCCGCGGTGGCCGCCAGCTTGGCCTTCCACCCGCGCAGCTCGGGATCGTTGTCGTCGACCAGTTCCTTGAGCGCGGCGAAATCCTTGTCGAGATCGAACTGCACCGCCACCGGCGGCAGCTCGAACTGGTCGAGCCGGCGTAGGCGCTGACGGATCTGCGCGATGCGTTCGGCGTTGGAGGTCAGGCGCACGCCCCAGCGCGCGATGCGCTCGTCCTGCGTGCCGATCATGCGTCCGAGTTCGCCCAGTTCCGACTGCAGCCGTGCGCGGGTGGTGTCGGTGATCACTGCGCCATCCTGGTCGAGGACGGCGAGGTCGGCGATGAAACGATCCCGGCGTGCGCTGAACTCACGCAGGCGGGCCGCCACGCGCACCACCAGCGGATCGTCTTCGCCCGCCATCACCCCGAGCTGATGCACCAGCGGGCTGACGCCATCGACCACGCTCTGGGTCAGGTCGACCTGCTGATCGACCTCGCGCAGACGTTGGCGCAGATCGCGCTCGCGTTTGGCGAGGTCGTCGAGGCGTTCCTTCCAGGTCACCACCTGCGCGTCGCCGGTGCCCACCAGTTCCTGGTAGCTGAGCAGCTCTCCAGGCGCCTTGCGCCGCAGCGCGAGCGGGATCTCGCCCGCGTTCAGCGCCTTGAGGCTGGTGAGCAGGGTCGCGACGCGCTCGAGCTTGTTCTGCCACAAGCCGACCCGGCGCTGGTCGGCGTCCGGCAGGGTGGCGTATTCGCGCAGGCTGTTCTCGACCTTGTCGGGGATCGAGCGCGGACTGTCGAGGTCCTTGAGGATGTTGAAGAGCTCGCCGGCCCGGGTGCGCTGCGCCTCGCGTCGGACGTAGGCCTCGCGGCTGAGCTCGGTCAGCCACCACAGCCCGAGGCCGGCGGCGAAGGCCACCAGGACGATGGCGCTGACCAGCACCAGCAGGTGGCGCTGGGCCCAGCTCATGTTCTCGCGCTTGGCCTCGGCGGCGCCGGTGCCGAGGCGGTAGTTGGCGAGCGCCGAAGCGAGCATGCGTCCGGAGCGGATGTCCTCGAGATCGCGGATCAGTTCGCCGGCATTCTGATAGCGGTTCTCGGGCTTCTTCTGCAGGCACTTCAGCACCACCGCCTGGTACTTCTCGTCGATGACGGGATTGAGTTCGCGCGGCAGGCGCGGTTCGCCGAAACAGTGCTGATAGATGATCGCGTTGGGGGTCGAGCCCTCGAACGGCTTCTTGCCGGTCAGCAGTTCGTAGAACACCACGCCCAGGCTGTAGAGATCGCTGCGCTGATCGATGGTGCTTTCGCCCCGGCCCTGTTCCGGACTGACGTATGACGGGGTGCCGACCGCCTGACCCGTCATGGTGAGCGCCGACTCGCCCATCACCTTGACGATGCCGAAGTCGGCGACCTTCACCAGATGATCGCTGGTGACCATCAGGTTGGGCGGCTTGATGTCGCGGTGGACGACGCCGATGCGCCCGGCCTCGGCCAGACCGCGCGCCGCCTGCACGACGATGTCCGCCGCCTCCTCGGGAGTGAACGGCTTGCCGTCGGCGGCGCGGCTCTTCATCACGTCGTAGAGATCGCGGCCCTCGACGAACTCCATGACGAAGAAGTGGTTGTCCTCCCACTCACCGGCGGCGAACACCTGCACCACGTTGGGCGAGGCGAGCAGTGAGGCGGTGCGCGCTTCGAGCTGGAAACGCTGCAGCAGCTTGAGGTCGGCGGCCAGGTGCGGCGCCAGGACCTTGAGCGCGACCCGACGGTTGAGGCTGGTCTGCTTGGCGCGGTAGACCGTGCCCATGCCACCTTCGCCCAGGATGCCGCCGATCTCCCAATCGCCCCATTGCTGGCCGGTGAACGGCCCGATGCGGCCCTGGTAATGCCAGGCGTCGTCGCTGGTCGCGGTATCGCTGCGCAAGCCGGTGCGCGGCCGCCCTGGGGTCGGCGTGGCGCGCGCCTGGCGCACGCCCATCGGCGGGATGCCCGGCATGGTCCGCGGGGTGTGCAGCGCGGCGCGGCCAGGATCGGTCCCAGGGGCAGACGGCGCCGGCGTCGAACCTTCGGCCGGGGTCGCCGGCATGGTCATCTCGCGCCCGGTCAACAGCGTCGGCTCACCCGCAGGCGCAGGCGCCCCTGGGGCGGGTGTCCAACCATCGGCGGGGGTCGCCGCCATGGTCATCTCGCGCCCGGTCAGCAGCGTCGGCTCGGCGCCCAGGAGCCAACCGCTCGGTGACGGGGTCGCCCCCTCGGCCGGGGTCGCCGCCATGGTCATCTCGCGGCCGGTGAGATCCGCAAAACCAGGGACCGCCAGCGTCGCCTGCGCGGCGCGCGGCGGCGCTGGTTCTGCGGGAACGAGGGTCGCAGGTGCCGGTGCACCCGCGGGCGTGGGCGATGCCCGACGCATCGGCTCATCGCTGAGCGCCGGCCGGCGGGCCGTCCTGGGGGTCGCCACCGGCGCCGGCGTGGTCTCCACCACCACCCGGCTGGCGAAGGGATCCGGCAGCTCCGCCGGCCCACGCGGCACCGGCGTGCGACGGGCGCGCGCATCGCGCTCATCGTCGGCGATGGCGAAGGGATCCTTCAGCGGTGGGAGTTCGTCACTCATGGAAGCGATGGTCGGCCATGACCTGCTCAAGCGATCCGGCTTACCGCACCATGCGGGGACCAGTCGATGATAAGCGAGGCGAACCTAGCTATGGCGACGAGGTACGCCAGTTCCAATGACAGTCAGGGGTCGGGGTCAGGGACCCGGGGTCGAGCCGTGGACGCCGGTCTCCTCGTCTGCTCGCACGGCACATTGCTGATCACGGAAAAGGAGACTCCGGATCCCGGACGTCCTCTCCCGCCTTGCCACCTGCACCACCTCCGCTCAACTGCCTGCGCTGGAGTCCGGCCGATGACCTATACACCGCTGGCCCTGGCCCTGGGC
>JANPIY010000534.1:0-2395 GCA_031425255.1 Planctomycetota bacterium | reverse complement strand
GGTTATAACAGCAGGAAATTAAGCCTTAAGAAAGCTATGGGATCAGCGCTCACCTTCCGCGATGGTGTTGACCATTCGTGTGACCTTCACTCCTGACCTGGGGGTATTCACCGATTCCGGCAAGCCGCCCTTCGCGCCGGTCGGAGTCAAGGTCACACGAATGGTCAACACCATCGCGGAAGGTGAGCGCTGATCCCATAGCTTTCTTAAGGCTTAATTTCCTGCTGTTATAACCCAGCTATAACCTCCGCCGAGAATGATGTGGTCAGTCGCCGATGTCTCGTGGTGGTTTTATAAACTGGACGCCACCTTCCGGTAAGAACCTGCAAGTGCTCACTGGGCATTGATGTTTGTCTGGGAGACCACAAAGCGAAATCCAATAAGCTCGCTCCGATGTCCCAATGGCTGCGCCTGCCGTGCAGCGCTGCGCGCCATGGCCGGTGGATGGAACCAACTCCCCCCCCGCGTCACCGCCCAGTCGCCGACACTGGCCGGAGCCCGATTGCCCGGTGGCACGCTCGGCGGTGACGCCGTATCCCAGCGATCGGCGCACCATTCCTGGACATTGCCATGGAGATCGAACAAGCCGGCGGCGTTTGCCATGAGCCGCCCAACCGGATGCGTGCGCCACGCGAGATCATCCAGGTGGTCACGAGAGAACGCCTCAGCCGCGCCGTGATCCCCACCGCTCTTCTCCCAGACTTCAAGCAAGGCTCCTCGCGCCATCCATCCCAATGCGCTATTTTCCTGAGCGGATACGGCGTACGCCCCGGTGCTGCCCGCGCGGCAGGCATATTCCCATTCGACCTCACTGGGCAGACGCGCTGGGATTCCGCGTTCGGTCAGGCGCGCACAAAACTCCTGGGCATCATGCCAACTGACTTGTTCAACCGGCAGGTCGAGGCCCACGTAACGGCTGGGATTCCCTGACATCACCGCAGCGTAGAACTCCTGGTCGCATTCGGTCTCCTGGATCCAGAAACCGGCCCCGACCAGTGCTTCATGCTGCCGCTCACTCGCCGTACGCCCGGCCTCATCAGGCGGGCTCCCCATAAGGAAGCGGCCAGGCGGGCGAAAGCGCAGACGGGTGGTCGCCCCACCCATCGCCACCTCGACCCAGCGGCCGTAGACATCGTGACCACCAGCACTCACCCACGACGGGAACACGGTGCTGCTGGCGGCAGGATTTGTTTGAGGCCACCACCAGATGACAGCGGCGATGACCAGCACGGCGATGGATGCCCGCCATCCCCAGGAGCGTGAACCGCCCGCCTTGACGGGAGCACGCCGTGGGGGTGCGGGCGCCGATCGCACGGCCGCCGGTACCGCGGATGCCCGTATGGGTACTGGTGCAGGTCCGCCCACGGCACTGGCATGCAATAGCCGTTCTTGCCGCTCCACCCGTTCGAGATCCTCGCGCATGCTGCGCACCGATTGATAACGCCGCTCACGTTCGTGTTCCGTCGCCATGCGGATGATGGCGGCCACCGCAGCAGGAATGAGCGGATCCACCACCCGTGGATCGGGGAAGGGCTCGGTCATGGCTTTGAACGTGGTCATATACGCGGTCGGGCCGGTGAACGGCTCGCGCCCGGTGAGCATGGTATAGAACGTCGCTCCCAAGGCGTAGATGTCGGCACGCGCATCGACGTCAGCAGCCCCGACGATCTGCTCCGGTGCCATATAGCTGGGCGTGCCCCAGGCCACTCCGGTCACGGTCATACGGTCGGCACCGGAGGAACGGCGGGCGAGCCCGAAGTCGCCGATCTTGGGCACCCCCGCAGCGGTGAGGAAGATGTTGTCTGGCTTCACATCGCGGTGGATCAGCCCCACATCGTGGATGGCCGCCATCCCTTCGCAGCAGCCGATCATCAGGTGGATCGCTTGCGCCACGGCCAAGGGACCATCGCGATCGATGCATCGGCCCAGGTCGCCGCCACCGATGAATTCCAGTGCGAGGTAGTGCGTGCCTTCGACGATGCCAGCGTCGTGGATGGTGGCGACGTGCGGGTGACGAACCTGCATCATGGCGCGCGCTTCTCGCAGGAAGCGCGGTCCCTGCTCACGCTGTTCCTCATCGAGGATGAGGATCTTCAGCGCCACCTGGCGGCGCAGGCTGATCTGGAGCGCCTCGTAGACATTGGCCATGCCCCCCCGGCCGAGATGACGGATGAGGCGATAGCCGGCGATGACGACCTCTTGGAGCGGACGCCCGGCGATCATCGTGGCGGAATCCGCGTCGGCCGGCGGCGCGCCCGCCTTCTTGGCCGAACGCCGCAGCGCATCCAGGATCAGGTTGACGGTCGCTGGCGGAGAAGGCGAGTCGGGCGCTTCCCCGTCCGCCGGCGACGGCGATGACGGCGGCGGTGTGATCATGGGCAGCGCAGACGGTGAT
>JANPIY010000533.1:0-9357 GCA_031425255.1 Planctomycetota bacterium | reverse complement strand
AGCAAGACCATCCTGCTGGCCTATCGCCGCCGCTATAAGGAGTCGGTGGCGATCAGCGCTCTCACCGGTCAGGGCCTGGATCAGCTCAAGGAGATCATCCGCGCGCACATCGATCGCCGCTCACGCACCGTCACCGTCCGTTTCCCGGTCACCGATGGTGCGCTCGACGCCTTCGTCCGCAGCCGTGCACAGGTGCGGGAGGAGCGTTACGAGGAGGACGAAGCGGTGCTGACCATCGTCGCAGACGAACGCTTGATGGCGGAGTTGACCGCCAATCCGCATCTGGTGGTCGCCGACGTCGTGGTCTAGGCCGGCATCCAGCAGACGTCCCCGGGTGAAGCGTTACGGATCCCAACCGTCGTAACGGTCTTCCCACTTGTCGTCGTTCTCCAAGAGCTTGCCTTCGTCGGCCATGGGAATTGCTTTGTTCAACTCGAGCTTCTCCATCGACATGCCCTTGTAGAGCACGACCTGACGACCAGGCGCCTTGCCGAGGGAGCCAGGGGGGAGGCGCCAGCCGATAACCTTGAACATGCGCTCCGCCGGGATGACCCCGATCCACATGTCACTGATGCCCTGCCCGTCGTGATCGTTGAGCGCGGAGACCCGCACCAGCAGCTTGTCCTCATCGATCGCTTCAGGATAGATGGTCTTGAAGGGAGGGGTGCAGGAATAGATCTGATAAGGACAGGGATCCGACTTCGAGTTGTTGCGCGGGTTGTACCACAGGACCATCTCGAACTCCTGTTCGAGGCGCTTCTGGGTGTAGCCATCCTTGGCGTGGTCGCGGGCGATCTGCTCGAGGTCGAGGTTCTGCCAGCGCCACATCGGCAGGACCCATGGCGCGGCATACCAGGCGCCCAGCAGGATAGGTATCAGTACGACGATGGTGGCGATCTTGGAAGCGCTGGTATTGGTGCCGGTAGCCATGGCTGGGCACTATTGGCGGCGGCCCCCGGGCGACAAGGGAATGATCGGCAATGCGGTCCGTCCCACCCGGCGCAGGTCAAATCCGTACCGGTGCCGGTCACCGTGGGAGTGGTGTGAGGAAGCGGTGCGGCATCATCAGCTGCGAGGACCCCATCATGCCAGCCGTTCCAGCCGAATCCTCCGCCCTGCTCGCCGACCTCGATGTGCATCATCCGCTCACGGATGAACAGTGCGCGCGGTTCCGCCATCAGGGCTTCATCAAGCTGAAGGACGTGCTGAGCGCCGACACGCTGCACTGCTGCGGCGCCGCGATCCGTGCCGAGGTCGCCCGCCGCAGCCGCGATGCCCGTCCCATGGCTTCGCGCAGCACCTATGAAAAAGCCTTCCTCCAGGTGATGAATCTGTGGCGTGACGATGCCATGGCCCGGCGCTTCGTCTTCAGCCGCAAGCTCGCACGCCTGGCGGGCGAGCTGATGGGGGTGACCGGGGTGCGGCTTTATCACGACCAGGCGTTGTTCAAGGAACCCGCCGGTGGCATCACGCCCTGGCACAGCGATCAGCAGTATTGGCCGCTGGAGGGTGACCACACCATCACGGTATGGGTGCCCTTGCAGGCGGTGCCGCTGGAGATGGGACCCTTGGCCTTCAGCGTCGGCAGCCAGTGCGCCGATTTCGGCCGCGCCCTGGAGATCGGTGATGACAGCGAGCGCGAGGTCACGCGCCGCCTGACGCTGGCGGACCTGCCGGTGGACGAGGGCGCCTTCGCCCTGGGCGAGGTCAGCTTCCATTCCGGCTGGACCTTCCACCGCGCGGGCGCCAACCGCAGCGCGCAGATGCGCGCGGTGATGACCATGATCTATCTCGCCGACGGCACTCGCCTGGCGGCGCCGACCAATACCAACCAGCAACGCGACTGGGACACCTGGATGCCTGGCGCACGTATCGGCGAGGTGGTGGCGACGGAACTCAACCCGCTGCTGTGGCCGTGACGAACTCCATGAGGTGGGAAGAGGACCGCCAAGGGCGCCAAGACGAGGAGTACGCAGCGCCAATCCCTCGAGCCTTTGCGCCTTCGCGCCTTGGCGGTGGAATTCCCTGCTTCGCTCCTCAACGCGCCCCGTAGCCGTCCGGGTTCTGGCTCTGCCACCGCCAGCCGTCGGTGCACATGGTCGCCAGGTCGCGTGTCGCCTTCCAGCCGAGCAGACGTTCGGCCTGGCCGGCATCGGCGTAACAGGTGGCGATGTCGCCTGGGCGCCGAGGTCCGATCTGATGCGGGATGCGTTTGCCGGAGGCCTGCTCCAGCGCCGTGATCATCTGCAGCACCGAGTAGCCATGACCGGTGCCGAGGTTGATCGGTACCGCGCCATCCAGCTCATCGAGTCTGGCCAGGGCGGCGAGATGTCCCAGCGCCAGGTCGACTACATGGATGTAATCGCGCACGCCGGTGCCATCGACCGTCGGCCAGTCGTTGCCGTGCACCGTCAGGTGTGGGCGTTTTCCCACCGCCACCTGCAGCAGGTAGGGCATCAGGTTATTGGGAATGCCTTGCGGGTCCTCGCCGATCTGACCGCTCTCGTGCGCGCCGATGGGATTGAAATAACGCAGCAGGGCGATCTTCCAGCCAGGTTCGGACTTGGCCAGGTCGGCGCAGATGGTTTCGCTCATCTGCTTGGTCTGGCCATAGGGATTGGTCGCCTGCAGCCGGCAGCCTTCATCCAGCGGCACCCGTTCAGGGTCGCCGTACACCGTCGCCGAGGACGAGTACACCAGGCGTTTGCAGCCGGCAGCCTTCATACATTCGAGCAGGTGGATGGTGCCGGTGAGGTTGTTGTGATAGTACCGCAGCGGTTGGCTGACCGATTCGCCGACCGCCTTGAGGGCGGCGAAATGGATCACGGCGGCGGGCCGGTACTCGGCGAAGATCTCCGCCAGCCCTTCGCGGTTGAGCAGATCGATGCGCTGGAAGATCGGGCGCTTGCCGGTCAGGCGTTCGACCCGACGCAAGGCCTCGACGTTGCTGTTGATCAGGCTGTCGACCACCACCACCTGGTGGCCGGCCTTGATCAGCTCGACGCAGGTATGGGAACCGATGTAGCCGGCGCCGCCGGTGACGAGGATGGTGGGCATAGGGAGGGGCCAGGTGCCAGAGGGTGATGGGCGGAGCGTGCGTGGAGGGTGCCTCCCGCGCAATCGTCGGCAGGTCCCGGCAGAACGGAGTGCCGCCATGGTGGTCTTGCAAGGAAGCCGTCACCCGTCCGCGGAATATTGCAGTGGGCAGCCGTGCCAGGTTCTCCGCAAGCCTCCAATCACCAAGACATCGGACATCATTTGGTTCCTCGGCGAGATGAGTGGGGTGTGAAATGCCAAGCACGTGGTCTGCTCTCGGGATCCATGGCAGAAAGGCTGGCCGCAGAGACGCAGAGACGCAGAGGAAGACACTAAATTGGATTTTAATCTCTGCTTCTCTGCGTCTCTGCGGCCGATCTTCTCCCATTGACTCCACTGCCCCAACTCATCACGCCGAAGAACTCATCATTTGACCTTCACCACCGGAAACCCATCCTCCCACCACCGCCAGGGCTTCCCGGCCCACAGCGGTCCGGCATAGGCGACCCCCACACGGGGACCGCGTCGTCGTCGTTTGATCGGTATCAGCGGCGGGAGCAGCCGCAGCTCGCCGCCGTCGAGGTGTTGGCCATGATGGGGCCGGCCGAGTCCCATGAGCTTGGCGACCTTGCCGGGACCATTGCTGGCGCGCGGATCGATGCCGGGGATCTCCACCGAACGGATCAGCACCGCCGACGGCACGCCCTGGACATCGCACACCAGGTTGAGCATCCAGTGCATGCCATAGCAGAGGTACACGTAGAGCGTCCCAGGAGGAGCGTAGAGCCCTTCCGTGCGCGGCGTGCGGCCCTTGCTGGCGTGGCAGGCGAGATCGCTGACGCCATGGTAGGCCTCGGTCTCGGTGATGCGCGCGAGGTGGGGGCCCAACGCGAGGCGCCAGCCCAGCAGCTGCGGCGCGACCACGGGGGCCGGCCGCGCGAGAAAGGAGGTGATCGGCGATCCGCTCATCGGCGCGGATGATCGCGGGTGTGGCGGCGCTGCCAACCACCTTGGGCCGCCGGCCAGCGGGCATAGTCTGCGCGCCATGTCCACCACGCTGCCGCCCCTCGACGCCGCCACCCGCGCTGCCATCAGCTGCGCGGAGGCCGACTTCCCCGCCACGCTCGAACGCCTGAAGTCGCTGGTGCGCATCCCGTCGTGCAGCTTCGCCGGCTTCGACCACACGCACCTCGACCGCAGCGCGCAGGCCTGCGTCGACTGGCTGCTGGCGTCCGGCTTCCCCGAGGCGCGCATCGCCCGCCTGCCCGGCGTGTTTCCCTACGTCATCGCCAAGGACCATCGCGCCGGGGCAGGAAAGCCGACCGTCCTGCTCTACGCGCACCACGACGTCCAGCCGCCGCTGCGCGAACACCTGTGGACCACGCCGCCCTTCGAGCCGACGGAACGCGATGGACGTCTCTATGCCCGCGGTGCTGCCGACGACAAGGCCGGCATCGCCATCCATTGCGCCTCGGCAGCGGCGTGGACGGCGGCAGCCGGGCACCCGCCGGTCAACCTGACGGTGGTGATCGAAGGCGAGGAGGAGGTCGGCAGCGCGCACTTCTCGCAGTTCCTCGCCGCGCACCTCCATGAACTGGCGGCCGACTGCCTGATCATCGCCGATGCCGCCAACTTCGACACCGGCCTGCCGTCGCTGACCACCAGCCTGCGCGGCAACATCGTGGTCGAGGTCGAGCTCACGGCCTTGCGCGCACCGCTCCATTCCGGCATGTGGGGCGGCCCGGTGCCGGACGCGGTGCAGGCGCTTTGCCGTCTGGTGGCCTCGCTCAGCGATGCGCAGGGACGCATCGCCATCGCCGGCATCCACGACCGGGTGCGGCCGCTGTCGCCCCAGGAGGAAGCATTATTCCGTCGCCTGCCGTACAGCGCCGGACGCTTCGCCGAACAAGCCGGCATGCTGCATGGTCTGCCGGCCGGCGACGTCGTCGACGTGCATCGCCGACTGTGGCGTTGGCCCTCGCTGACCGTCAGCGCGATCCAGGCGGGCGAGCGCGGGCGCACCGGCAATGTGGTGATGGACTCCGGATGGGCGCGCATCGGCCTGCGCATCGTGCCTGACATGGATGCCGAGACCTGCGCCGCCGCGCTCGAAACGCACCTGCGCGCGCAGGTTCCCGCGGGCATGGAGCTGGTCATCCGTCGCCAGTCGGCCAGCGCGGCCTGGGGCAGTCCGACCGACCACCCGTTGTTCGCCACCGCCTTGGCCGCGCTCGAACACGGCTACGGCACCAAGCCGGTCTTCATCGGCTGCGGCGGCAGCATCCCTTTCGTCGGCGAGATGACCGAGAAGCTCGGCGGCATCCCCGCACTGCTCACCGGCGTCGAGGATCCCATCTGCGGCGCGCACGCTGAAAACGAATCGCTGCACCTCGCCGATTTCCGCTCCGCGCTGCGCGCGCAGGTCGCATTGTTCGGCCTCCTCGCGGCAGAGGCGCCGGCACGCTGACGCTCGCTGTCGGGCATGCAGGATATTCACCACGGAGCGCACAGAGCGCACAGAGGCGCGGACGCCTCCCACCAGCGTCGTGCATGGCTCTCGGCCGTGACGTGTGCAGGTCTTCCTCTGTGGGCTCGGTGCACTCTGTGGTGCATATCATTTGTCGGCCGTCGGTCGCGCTTGCGGGTTCGCCGCGGAACAGTCCTCACCAGAGCGACGTATTCACCCCTGTCCCCATCAGGAGTCCGCCATGCGTCATCTGCTCACCTTCGCCGCCCTGCTGTTCCTCACCCCCGTTTTCGCCGCCGACGAGCCGCTGCCCGCTGGAGTGAAGCCCTACCCGCTCAAGGTCTGCATCGTCAGCGCCGAGGAGCTCGGCAGCATGGGCAAACCCGTCAGCAAGGTGCACGAAGGCCAGGAGGTCAAGTTCTGCTGCAAGAGCTGCATCAAGAAGTTCGACAAGGACCCCGCCGGTTACGTGAAGAAGATGGCTGACGCCCAGGGGAAATGAGCGATGGTCCGGGGCCACATGCGGCTGGTCCCGCTGCTCATCCTGGCGTTCACGCCCGCCGCCGTGATGTCGATGGAACCGGTCGCCGTGACGGTCGCCATGACTGCGGCGCGCCACGATGATGAACTGCTGTTTCTCGCCGCCCTGGCCGTAGCGCCGCAGGTTCGCGCGCTGATCGAGCGGCGGCAGTCCGCCCGTCACCTGGAGGATGCCGCTGGGCGTCTGCCGGATCCCATGCTCAGCCTGGGGTACGCGCGCAAGCGCAGCCCAGGGGAACAATGGCCGATGTACGATGTCCAACTTGAACAGCCGTTCCCACGCTGGGGCGAACGCGATGCCGCGCGTGCGTACGCGACGTCACAGACCCGGCTCAGCGATGCGCAGGTCGCCGCCGAGGTGGCGCAGCTGGCCGGCGATCTGGCGCACGAGTTGGCCGCGATCGCCGGCGACCGTGCGCGCCTCGCAGAAGGCGAGGTGGAAGAACGCCGTATCGGCGCCTTGGGACGCGCCATCGCTGCGCGGGTCGCCAGCGGTGATGCCGGCGTGACCGAACGACTGGGCCTCGACACCCGCCGCGAACGCCTGCTGCTGCGCCTCGACGATCTGCGCCGGATCATCGCCGACCGCGAGTCGACGATGCGCGGCCGCTTGGGGATCGCCGCCGACGTCGACTTGCCGCCGTTCGTCGCCCCGTTGCCGGATGCCATCGATCCTCGGCATACTCCGGCGATGGCTGACGCCGAGGCCCAGCGGCAGGAAGCACTGGCGGGTTTCCAGCAGGCGCGGGCGCAGCGGCATCCCGAGACCGCCATCGGTCTGCGCGCCGAACGCGAGGCGGCCGGTGCGGGTGATGAGGACACCATCGGCGTGACCGTCAGCATCAGTCTTCCACTGGCGCGTGCCGCTCTGACCGCCAACGAGGAGGCGGCGCAGGCGCGCGTGCGCGCAGCCTATCGCTTGGCCGAGGCTGCGCGCTGGCGGGCGGTGGCGGCGGTCGACTCGGCGCGGCGCGCAGTGATCCTCGCCGAGCGCGCCGCGCGCCTCGCCAACGGCCTGCTGGTGCGCGCCGAGGCCGAGCAGCAGACCCTGACCAACGCGCTCGGGAGTGGGGAAGGCGGCGGCGGGCTCGCTGCGGCGTTCGACCTCTTCGATCGTCTGGCCGAACTGCGCCTGGACGCGATCTCCGCCCCGGTCGCGGCGCAGCAGGCGCAGGCGGCGTTGTGGACGCAGGTGATCCCTCGGCTGCCAACCGCCGCGCCCGGCGGAGACCGACCATGATGCGCACGCTGCTGCTCTTCCTAGGCGCCGCCCTGCTGGGCGCACTGGTGGCTTTGCTGGTGCGCAGCATCCGGCACCACCCGTATGCGCCGGCGGCGTCGGCGCCTCCGGTGGCGGCGCACGCCGATCATCAGACGGTGACGCCATGAAGACGCTGATCCCGGTGCTGGCCGGCTTGCTGGTCGGAGCGGGCGTGGTCGCGCTGCTGCCGGCGTCGCTGCTGTTCGTCCCCACCGCCTCGGTGACATCCTCCGCCGACGCCAGCGGCGAACGCTGGGCCTGTCCCATGCTCGATTTCATCGGCACCCACGCCGGCAGTTGTCCGGTCTGCGGCATGAAGATGGAGCGCATGACCGCGGGTCAGATCACGCGTGAGCAGCAGAACCGCATGGGCATCGAGCTGGCGACGGTGACGCAGGGGCCGGCGGTGGTCACGGTGCGGGCTTCCGGCTCGGCCGAGTACGATCACCGTTCGACCACCGTGGTCATTCCGCGAGTGGCCGGGCGCATCGTCAAACGGCACGAGGCGACCTTCGGCTGTTGTACCCAGGTGGCTGCCGGGGCGCCGGTGGTCGACCTCTCCAGCCCGGAGGCCTTCCGTGCGCAAGCCGAGTTGATGGGCGCGGTGCAGCTCGGTGACCGTGCGCTGATCGCCAGCCTACGCGAACGCCTGGTGCGGTGGAACCTGGCCACGGTCGCTGACGCGGTGATCGCCGGCGGCCAACCGCAGGAGATCGTCACCATCACCGCGGCGGTCGCCGGCCAGGTGCTGTTGCAGGACATGGAGAAGGCCGACGAGGATCTGCTGGTCGGCAAACAGGTCGCCGCCGACCAGCCGCTGCTGCGTCTGGTGGACCCCGACAAACTGGTGCTGGTGCTGCACGTGCCGGAGACCCGCGCCTGGTTTCTGCGCGAAGATCAGCCGGTGATCCTGGTGAGCGACGATCGCGGGGAACTGCCCGAGGTGCGGGCGGTCATCGGTCGCGTCGCCAATGAGATCGATCCCGAGATCCGCACGGTGGAGGTGCGGGTCTATGTCAGCGGAGCGCGGGCGGTGCTGCGCCCAGGCTCGCTGGTGACCGCCCGTATGCGCGGCGTGTTGTCGCCGACGCTGACACCGGCGGATCCGCTCGATCGGACCACCTGGGGTTCCTTCGCGCTGGTGCCCAAGAGCGCGGTGCTGTCGACCGGCGTGCGGCAGGTGGCGTGGCGGTTACGCCCGCAGGAAGGCAAAGGCCCGCACCACTACGACCCGGTGGCGTTGTGGCTGGGACCGCGCATCGAAAGCGACGACGGCCATGATCTGCTGGTGGTGCGCGCCGGTCTCACTGCCGGCGATCAGGTCGCGACCCAGGGCGCCTTCCTGATCGACGCGCAGGCGCAACTGGCCGGCACGCCCTCGCTGCTGTTCCCCACCGGCGCCGCGCTGCCCGCCGCCGGCCATCAGCACTGAATACCAGCCGTAATCAAATGACCATGAAGCAGCCGAAAAAGATATTCACCACAGAGCACACGGAGTGCACAGAGAAAGACAGGGAGCCTTCTTCTCTGTGCGCTCTGTGCGCTCTGTGCGCTCTGTGGTGAATATTTCCATGGTTCACCTCCTCCTTCCTGCGACGGAAGACGGGAAGATGACCGCGGAGTGGTATGACGCGCTGATCACGCGACACGCTCCCCTCGGACCGCCGGCATGATCGCCTGGTGCGTCCGCAATCCCCTGCTGGTCCTAATCGCCACGCTGGCCATCGCGCTGGCTGGCCTGTGTTCATGGCAGCGCGTGCCGGTCGATGCGATTCCCGATCTCTCCGACAATCAGGTGATCGTGTGGGCGGAGTGGCCGGGCAAGAGTCCCGAGGACATCGACGTGCAGATCACCAGCCGCCTGGCGCGCGAGCTGCAGGGCCTGCCTGGGGTGCAGACCGTGCGTGGCCTGTCGCTCAGCGGCAGCGCCTACGTCTATGTCATCTTCGCCGAGGGTCGCGACCTCTACGACTGCCGCACGCGCGTGCTCGAACGCTTAGGCCAGCTCCAGAGCCTGCTGCCGGCGGGCGTCTCGCCGCGGCTGGGTCCCGAC
>JANPIY010000532.1:0-2931 GCA_031425255.1 Planctomycetota bacterium | reverse complement strand
CTCGACCAAGAAGGGTTCGATCACCTCGATCCAGGCGGTCTACGTCCCGGCTGACGACTACACCGATCCGGCGCCCGCCAACACCTTCGCCCACTTGGACGCGACCACCAATCTGGCGCGTTCGATCGCCGAGAAGGGCATCTTCCCGGCCGTGGATCCGCTGGCCTCGACCTCGCGCATCATGCAGCCGCACATCGTCGGCGAGCGTCACTACAAGGTGGCGCGCGGGGTGCAGAAGGTGCTGCAGCGCTACAAGGATCTGCAAGACATCATCGCCATCCTGGGCGTCGATGAGCTGAGCGACGAGGACAAGGCGCTGGTCGCCCGTGCCCGCCGCCTCGAGCGCTTCATGTCGCAGCCGTTCTCGGTCGCCGAACAGTTCACCGGCATCAAGGGCGTCATCCTCAAGCTCGAGGACACCATCCGCAGCTTCGAGGCCATCCTCTCGGGCGAGTACGACAAGCTGCCGGAATCGGCGTTCATGTACCAGGGCACCATCGATGACGTGGTCAAGCGCGCCGCCGTGCTCGCCGCCGAGAAGTGAGCGCACCGCCGGCGGCAGATGTCGCCGGCGTGCTTCACCTTTGCCCCAGCCAACGCCGAGACCGCAGCCATGCCGCTCACCGTCCAGATCCTGACCCCCGACAAGGCCCTGCCCCCGCAGCAGGCCGATCACGTCACCATCCCAGGTGCCGAGGGTGAAGCCGGCATCCGCGTCGGGCACGCGCCTTACGTCTCGCTGCTGAAGAACGGCAAGGTCTTCATCAAGAGCGCCAATCACGCGAACACCGTCTACGCTGTGCGCGGCGGCGTGGCGCAGGTCTACAACGACAAGGTGACGATCCTGACCGAAGGCGTGATGGATCCCAATCTGGTCAGCGAGGCCGATCTGCTCAAGCGCCTGCAGGGCGTCCTCAGCGCCACCTACGACGACCCGATCGACGAGCTCAAGGCCAAGGCCGAAGCGCAGTGGATCGCCACCGAACTGAACGTCGCGGGCAAAGCGGTGCCGGATCTGGGCCGGTTCGCCTAGTCATTCATTGAGCTGACTCGAGCGGAAACTCGTCCCCGTGGACAAATTCCCGGTCCAAGCGGATGAGCGGGTAAAACAGCAGAGCCAAGCCATCGGCATCGACCTTCCCGCTGCCATCGATCGACGTGAATGTCTTCAGCTGGCACCAAGCCGGACTCCATCGTCTGACATCGTTGACTGGTAGCCCTCCTCCATAGCGCATCTTGCCGGTAAACGTCCATTCGTAGGTCCCGAGCGCGGACAAGACGGCGTAACAGCAGAGATAGCTCCCCGCATAGATCAGCACGTTCTTGCAGAGGGCCCGCCAGCGCCCCGCTGACGCGGGCTTGGGAAGGAGCCCGTTCTGCTCCCCTTCAACGCCAATCCCCACTACGGTTTCTCCGCCAGCGTCTCGACTTCCTTACCCAATATCTTGGTGAATCCCGCCAGCATCGCCGCCCCGGTATTCTGCCACTCGCCGCCGGAGGTGGTGCCGAGCTTGATGTAGCACGAGCGCGGGATGCCCGGATAGGCGCTGTCGAGATGGACCCAGCGGTCATCGACGTAGGCGCTGTTCCAGGCGTGACCGACCCAGCCGCCGAAATCCTGGGCGAAGACCATGCCGAGCTCGACGCGCGATGGGATGCCGGCGATGCGCAGCACCGCGGCCAGCAGGTTGGCGTGTTCGGTGCAGTCGCCGGTGCGCGAGCGGAAGGTCTCCAGCGCCGAGCCGTCGCCCATCGAGAGGTCCTTCTTCACGATGTAGCCGCGCACCGCCAGGCGCAGGCGTTCGGCGAGCACCGGCTTGGCCACCTGGTGGCGCGCGACCAGGGCGTCGACCCAGGTCTTCAGTTGCGGGTCGTCGATCTCCAATTGCGGCTCGGCCTTGAGGAATGGCGCAGGGTCGGCCAGCGGCGCCGGCGCCGAGTCCGAATGCGTGGTCACCACGTCGGCCTCCTGCTGCTGGAAATCATCCCGGATCACGCTGGCGCCAGCCGGCAGGCGGTAGCGATTGATCGGGCCCGACGCCGGGGCCGGGCCCTTGGCGGTGACCAGTCCGGTCGGCGCCAGGTCGGCTCCCACCAGCGGCACCGGTCCGGCACTGGGAGCGAATGCGAGGGTGAGGAAACCCATGTCCATGGTCATGGCCATCAGGTCACCATTGGGCTTGAGCGTCATGGTCGTCGGCACCGGCAGCAGATCCATGGTCAGACCGAAGGTCATCAGTCCCTCCGGCGTCGTGGCGCGATGGACCGCGGTCATGGTCACCAGACGGACCTGGTTGCCGATCAGGCCGAGGGTCACGAACTGCTGCTGGTCGCCGGGTTTCCACGTCTTCTTCGCCAGCAATTCCTGCGAGGCCTGCTGGCCGAGCAGTCTGGTGCCGGCGGGCAGGGTGAGGGTCGAATCGCTCGCGCGTCCCAGGCGCAGCACGCTGATGGCGACCTGATCGCCATGCACCGTCCCGGTGGCGGCGGTGGTGACGTCGTTCTCCACGTGATCGAAAGTGAAGGCGCGGATGTCGCCGTCGGCGCCGACGGTGTAGACCTGGGTATCGCGCACGGCGAAGCTGATGGTCGCCGCACCCAGCACGCGATTGATCACGATGTTGGTCTCGACGCGATCGGAGTAGGTCCCATCGAATTTCTTCAGCACCACCGCATGCATGGTCATCGACGGCTGGTTGTTGATGTTGCCGACGAACCACTGATCGGTGACCAGCTGGTCGGCTTCGCCGGCGTGCAGGACGATGGCCAGGAACAGCAGCAGCAGTGGACGCATAGGAGGCCTCCGGCGGTAGCGGGATGGTGACGATCTGTGGACGCGAGGCGAGTGCCAGCCGGCTGGGGTCATGGCGGCTAGCGCTGGGCGCTGGGCGCTGGGAGCTGGGCGCTGGGCGCTGGGAGCTGGGCGCTGGG
>JANPIY010000531.1:0-3265 GCA_031425255.1 Planctomycetota bacterium | reverse complement strand
TGGGGAAACGGCCACGAGTCGAGCGTTGAGGTCAGTTGCTTGTCGAGATCACATCGCTCGTGAAGGGTTGGCTCCGATCGCCATTGGCATCACCGTCCTACTCGGGAATCAGCCTTCGGCCTTCACCTTGGATTCTCCATCGGGGCGATGCTCGAGTTCAAGCTCCAGGCCGACATCGCTGTCGGGTTTGAGCACGACGGTGCTGCGATCCGGCAGCTCTCCGGCGATCAGTTTGCGGCTGAGGGCGTTGGTCACCTGCCGTTCCAGGTAGCGTTTCAGCGGCCTGGCACCGTACTGCGGATCGAATGACTCTTTGAGAATGCGATCGAGCGCCTCATCGGTGAGCACCAGCTGGATCTTGCGGTCCTTGAGCCGTTCGGCGACGCGGCCGATCTGCAGACTGACGATTCCCTTGAGCTGGGTCTTCGACAAGGGGGTGAAGATCACGATATCGCTCAAGCGGTTGAGGAACTCCGGTCGGAAGTGGCTGCGCACGGCGGTCATCACCGCATCCTTGGTGCCTTCCATGAATTCACCGCCCGCGGTCACGCCCTTGAGCAGGAATTCCGCGCCCAGGTTGCTGGTCATGATCACCACGGTGTTCTTGAAGTTCACCGTACGCCCCTGGCCATCGGTCAGATGGCCTTCGTCGAGGACCTGGAGGAGGGCGTTGAACACCTGCGGGTGCGCCTTTTCGATCTCGTCGAACAGCACCACGGTGTAGGGGCGGCGCCGCACCGCCTCGGTGAGTTGGCCACCCTCGTCGTAGCCGACATAGCCGGGCGGGGCGCCGATCAGGCGCGAGACGCTGTGGCTCTCCATGTATTCCGACATGTCGATGCGCACGATGTGTTTCTCGTCGTCGAACAACTCCGCGGCCAGCGCCTTGGCCAGTTCGGTCTTGCCGACGCCGGTCGGTCCCAGGAAGAGAAACGAGCCGAGCGGTTGATTGGCATCGGACAGGCCGGCACGCGAGCGCAGCACCGAGTCCGCCACCACCTCGACCGCTTCGTTCTGACCGATCACGCGCGCGTGCAGGCGTTCCCCGAGTTTGAGCAGGCGGTCACGATCACCCTCGCTGAGGCGATTCGCCGGGATGCCGGTCCAACGGCTGACGACATCGGCGATATCCTCCGGGCCGACGGTTTCGCTCGCCAGGGTTTGGCCCTGATCCCTGGTCTGGTTGGCGATGCGTTTCTCCAGGTCGGGAATCATGCCGTAACGGATCTCGGCGACCTTGCCGAGGTTGTAGGCGCGCTCCGCCTGCTCCATTGCCAGCTTGGCCTCCTCCAGCTGTTGGCGGAGTTTACGGCCGTCATCGACGCGCGATTTCTCTGACTGGTGGCGGGCGGTCAGGACCAAGAGCTGTTCTTTCGCCCGGGCGAGCTCCGTGCGCACCTTCTCCAGGCGGTCCTTGCTCGCCGGATCGGTCTCGCGTTTCAAGGCGGTGGCCTCGACCTCCAGTTGCAGGGTCCGGCGGTTGAGCTGATCGATCTCCGCCGGCGATGAATCGAGTTCGACGCGGGCGTTGGCGCAGGCCTCGTCCATCAGATCGATGGCCTTGTCGGGCAGGAAGCGGTCGGCGACGTAGCGGTCGCTGAGCTGCGCTGCGGCCACCAGCGCCGCATCGGTGATGCGGACGCCATGGTGGGTCTCGTATCGCTCACGCAGACCGCGCAGGATGGAGATGGTGTCCTCCACCGTTGGCTCCCCGACCAGCACCGGCTGGAAACGGCGTTCGAAGGCGGCGTCCTTCTCGACGTGTTTGCGGTACTCGTCGAGGGTGGTCGCGCCAATGCAGTGGAGTTCTCCGCGCGCCAGCAACGGCTTGAGCAGATTGGCGGCGTCCATCGCGCCATCGCTCTTCCCGGCACCCATCAACTGGTGCATCTCATCGATGAAGAGGATGATCTTGCCCTCGGATGACTTGACCTCGTCGAGCACCGCCTTGAGACGTTCCTCGAACTCGCCGCGGAACTTGGCGCCAGCGACCAGGGCGCCGAGGTCGAGCGAGATCACCGTCTTGTCCTTGAGGCCTTCCGGGACATCGCCTTTGACGATGCGGTTGGCGAGGCCTTCGACGATCGCGGTCTTGCCGACCCCGGGCTCACCGATCAGCACCGGGTTGTTCTTGGTCCGCCGCGACAGTACGCGGATGACGCGACGGATCTCCTCATCACGACCGATCACCGGATCGATCTTGCCGCCCCGCGCATCGGCGACGAGATCGCGCCCGTACTTGGTCAAGGCGTCGTAGGTGTTTTCGGCTTGGTCGCTCTGGACCTTGCGACCCTTGCGCACCTCGTCGATGGCCTTGGCGAGGTTGGTCTTGCCGACGCCCTCCTGATTGAGCAGGGCCCCGACCTTGCGATCGGCGGTCAGGGCCAGCAGCAGGTGCTCGACCGCCACATGCGAATCGCCCCGGCTCTTCTGCTCCTTCTGGGCGGCCTGGAGGAGCTTCATCAACTCCGAGCTGAAGCCCACCTGCGGTGGCGCCGGATGTTGGGTCGGCAGATCGCTCAACGCTCGCCGCAGGGTGGTCTCGATCGCATCAGTTTTGGCGCTGAGCTTTTCCGCCAGACGGCGCGCCAGGCCGCTGTCATCGGCGAACAACGTGACCGCCAGATGGAGCGGTTCGACCTGCGGATGATCATGGCTGACGGCCTGTTCCTGAGCTCCCACCAGGGCGAGGCGGGTTTTTTCCGTGAGCGTATTGGGATCGAGCATGGCGCAGTCCTTGTCGGAATGACGGAAGATGAAGATGAGGACGAGGACGAAGAGCGACTGAGGAGGTATCTGACCGGACCACTTTCAGGGCAGAATCGACTCAGCAGCGAGCATGCCAAGTAGAGCAAACGATTGCGTGTCAAATAGACGCGAAAATGACTGCGCAGGGGTGTGCAGCATCAGGCAAGGACCGATCGTCCCCTGATTGACCGCGAAGAGCTCAGCCGGTTTGGCGTTGCGCGGGCGGGCAATCGCCCGAGGCCAGGAACGGCGTCTGGTTCAGGTAACAGGCCGACTGGCGATGTCCGCCGCCGCCCCGGGCTTCACCGATGAGCGCGCAGTCGACCCGGCTGGTATCTCCCGAGCGCAAGCTGTGGACCCAGCGGCCATTGCCTTTGCGGTACCACAGGATGGCGAGGTCGTACCCCAGCCCACCGGCGGCGATCGGGAGGCAGATGTGGTCGCCGACCTCGTTCTGGTCCTGCGTGCAGGGCACCACCAGGGCCCGCACCCCGGCCAAGCCGTAGGGAGCGTCCAC
>JANPIY010000530.1:0-4679 GCA_031425255.1 Planctomycetota bacterium | reverse complement strand
ATCGGCACGCCGAACTTTTCCAGGGCCATCGAGATGTTCAGCGGCGTCTGGCCGCCGAACTGCACGATCACGCCCTTGGGCTGCATCACCGCGTTGATCTCGAGCACGTCCTCGGTGGTCAGCGGTTCGAAGAACAGGTAGTCGGAGGTGTCGTAATCGGTCGACACGGTCTCGGGGTTCGAGTTGACCATGATGGTCTGCCAGCCGGCGTCGCGCAGGGCGAAGGCGGCGTGGCAGCAACAATAGTCGAACTCGATGCCCTGGCCGATGCGGTTGGGTCCGCCGCCCAGGATCATGATCTTCTTCGCGGTCGAATGCGGCGCCTCGCTCTCCTGCTCGTAGGTCGAGTAGTAGTACGGCGTGAAGGCGGGGAATTCACCGGCGCAGGTATCGACCAGCTTGTAGACCGGATGCAGACCGGCCTGCCAGCGTTTGGCGCGCACCGCGTCCTCGCTCTGGTTCCACAGGATGGAGAGGTGCTTGTCGCTGAAGCCGTCGCGCTTGGCCGCGAGGAACGTCGGCGTATCGATCGCTTCCAGCGAACTCGCCTTGAGCGCGGCCTCGTGCGCGATGATGGTCTGCAGGTGGCGCAGGAACCATGGATCGATGCTGGTCGCGGCCTGGATCTCCTCCAACGTCGCGCCGGCCTGGAAGGCCAGGCGGATCTCCAGCAGGCGGCCGGAGGTCGGACGCTTGATGTGTTCGAGGTACTCCGCCTTCCTGGCCGGATCGCCGTAGTCGTCGTCCTTCTTCGGGCCGAAGCCGGACACCCCGATCTCCATGCCGCGGAGCGCCTTCTGCAGCGATTCGCGGAAGGTGCGCCCGATCGCCATGACCTCGCCGACGGACTTCATCTGGTAGCCCAGGGTGTCGTCGGCCTCGATGAACTTCTCGAAGGCGAAACGCGGCACCTTGGTCACCACGTAGTCGATGGTCGGCTCGAAACACGCCGGGGTCTCGCGCGTGATGTCGTTCTTGAGTTCGTCGAGGGTGTAGCCGATCGCCAGCTTGGCGGCGATCTTCGCGATCGGGAAGCCGGTGGCCTTGGAGGCCAATGCCGACGAACGCGAGACGCGCGGATTCATCTCGATGACGACCATGCGGCCGTCCTTGGGATCGGTGGCGAACTGGATGTTGCTGCCACCGGTCTCGACGCCGACCTCGCGGATGATTGCCAGGGCGGCGTCGCGCATGCGCTGGTACTCGCGGTCGGAGAGCGTCTGGATCGGCGCCACGGTGATGCTGTCACCGGTATGGATGCCCATCGGGTCGAGGTTCTCGATCGAACAGATGATGACGACGTTGTCCTTCTTGTCGCGCATCACCTCGAGTTCGAATTCCTTCCACCCATAGAGCGACTCCTCAATCGAGAGCTCGCTGGTGCGCGAGAGCATCAGGCCGCGTTTGGCGATGATCTCGAACTGTTCCGGGGTGGTCACCAGACCGCCGCCCGAACCACCCATGGTGAAGGACGGCCGGATCATCGCCGCGGTCGGACCGCCTGGTTCCCACAGGTGCAGCTTGCGCGCGGCATCCTGCGCCTCCTCCCAGGTGGTGGCCTTGAAGGCGCGCGCCATGCCCAGGTTGAGCTTCTTGATGATGGCGGCGAACTCTTCCCGCGACTCGGCGCGTTTGATGACCTCGTGGGTCGCGCCGATCATCTCGCAATTGAACTCCTGGAAGGTGCCGTTCTCCCACAAGGCCATGGCGGTATTGAGCGCGGTCTGACCCCCCAGGGTCGGCAGCACCGCATCGGGCCGTTCGCGCTCGATGATCTTGCGCACACATTCGGGCGTGATCGGTTCGATGTAGGTGGCGTCGGCCATTTCCGGGTCGGTCATGATCGTCGCCGGATTCGAATTCACCAAGATGATGCGATAGCCTTCTTCGCGCAGCGCCTTGCAGGCCTGGGTCCCGGAGTAGTCGAATTCACACGCTTGACCGATGACGATGGGCCCCGACCCGATGATGAGGATGCTTTTGAGGTCGGTGCGCTTTGGCATATTGTAAGTCCCTTTTGTTTCCACGACTTGCGTCGGGGCCCACGAGCTACGCCCAGGAGTCTGCGGATCCGCTCCGCAGCCCCGGCACCGCCGGTCAGGCAAAAACTCGCGCAACGCTAGGGTGGTCGGCCGATTCGCAAGGGCGGGAGGAGCGGACGGCCTGCCATGGCCCGGATCGGGCACTTCACGAGACGTGCTGACTGCCGACTGCCGACTGCCGACTGCCGACTGCCGACTGCCGACTGCCGACTGCGAGGTGCGGAGTGCGGAGTGCGGAGTGCGCGGATCGGGTGTGGCGTGTGGCCGCTCCGCGTGCCGGCGACGTCAGCGGGTGCGATCGTCCTCCACCCCGCGCGCCGCACGCCGCACCCCATACAACCTGTTCGCCGCCACGATCCCGATCACCGCCGTCGTCAGACCGCCGAACAGGTCCCACACGTAGTGCTGCTTGGTGGTGAGGATGGTCAAGACGAAGGGGACCATCACGAGGCGGATCGCCCAGCGCCAGCGTGGGTGCTCTTGCGCGAGGGCCCAGCAACCGATCACTGGCGCGGTGATATGGCCCGAGGGAAAGCAGTTGGCCGGCGTGTCGATGGTCATCAGCCAACGGTACCAGCCGTCGTAGAACGCGCCGCCCTCGGGCAGGGGCGGACGGATGATGGTGGTCGGCCACAACGCGAAGATGCTGTAGTTGATCAACACGCCGATGGTCAGGGCGACCAGGGCGCGTTTGAACAGCAGGTCGTCGCGGATCAGCGCCGGCAGGTACATGCCGCCGATGAGCGCGAAATACGGCACCACCGTCCAGCTCCAGAACGGGATTGCGGCATCGAGCGGTGTCAGCGGCAGCAGTACCGGAGTGAACAGGTGGTAACGGTTGGTCGCCTGGTAGATGGTGTAGAGCGCGCTGGTCCAGCCGACGACGATGGCGAGGCGGACGAGGATGCGCCGTGCGTCCGCGTTCATGCCGGCACCACCAGCACCGCAGAGGAACCGATCAGCGCCGCCACGCACTGCCACCACCAGCGCCGCTCGCCGGTCGGAAGCGCCCGCCGATCCGGCAGCAGGGCCCAGAGCAGTAGCACGCCCAGCAGCACGCCGGCGGCCAATGCGACCGTCGGCAGCGCCGCCGCCCGACCGATGACGCAGGCGGTGGGTACCAGGACGAGGATGACCGCCAGCAGCCAGGTGATCACCACCACCCGCCACCACGGACTGCCTGGACGACGGTGGACCTCGCACAACAAACCGATGCCGGCCAAGTGGATGGCATAGGCGCCGGCGGCGGCGAGCACCCAGCGCGCATCGCCGTGGTCACGCGTATCCACCAGCAACCACACCAGCCCTGGGAGGGCGATGCTCAGCGGTATCAGCGCCCGGTGCTCACGTTCGCCATCACGCGGCGGGAACAACGCGGTGTAGAGCACGAACAGCACCGTCGGTGCCAGCAGCCATAACCAGCCGCCCGCCGACCACGAGACATAGCCGAGGACGGCGCAGGCCAGCACCGCCGCATCGTCGAGGGTAGTATGACGCCGCCACCACCAGGCACCGAGCGCGAGGCCGGCCATCACCACCGTCCCTTCGATCAGCTCGGGCAGCGGCAGACCATAACACTCATCGATCAACAGCAGGCCGGCGATGGGGATGAAGAGGTTGTCGAAACCCTCCCAGGCCAGCGCCTCCACCAGCATCAGCAGCAGCGCCATGTTCACCGCGATCAACAGCGATTCGGCGCGGCCGATGGGCGTGGCCAGCAGCAACGGCACGTGCACCACCAGGAAGGTCGCGGCGGCGAAGCCGAGTGAACCTTCCCACGATTTCCGGCCCCCCGCGGTGGTGTAACGGATGCGTCCGTACCAGGTGCCGACCAGCGCCGCCACCGCATCGGAAACCGTCAGCACCAGGATCGGCAGGCTGAAGCGGATCCAGTCGCCAGGCATCAAGCTCCACGCCACCGCGGCGGCGATGGGGAAACAGAACTCGCCCCATGACAAGCGCTCGACGTCGTGCAGCGAACCACCGACGCTGGCGCGCAGGCGCGGCAGCCAGCGCACGCCGGCCAAGGCCACCACCGCCCCGCCCGCCAGGCACCACACCGGCCAGCGCTCGCTGAACACCCAGGGGAACGACGCCACGATGAGGCCCAGTTGGACGTGCACCGATTTGCGCGCGATCTCACCACCCACCAGGTCGAGCCGCCGCAACATCGCCGCCACGCCCACGGCCACCGCCAGCAGGACCGCCACCAGCGCCATGCCGACGAACGGATCTGGTGGCTGGATCATGCCAGCTCCTCGACCACCACCGCGCTATAGAAGAACGCCTTGTCCGCCGCCAGCAGTTCGCGCCCGAGCTGTTCGTGAATGATCAGACGATCAGCCATTTCCGCCGGCCGGCTGCGCGGCACCAGCATGTTCCAATACAGCAGCCGACCTCCAGGCCGACCAGCGCGCACCATCCGTTCGAGGGCCGCGCGGTATGCCTCCGGCCCCATGTATTCGAAGATGTCGCTGAGGTTGAAGCGATCGACACTGCCTGGGCCGAGCTGATCGAGCGCGTCTTCGACGGTGCCGAGCTTCCAACTAAAGCGGTCGAGGCGATCGCGAATCGTAGCGAAGTGCTCGGGACGCAGCGCCAGCGGCAGCGCCTCGCGATGAGTGCCGCACATGATCC
>JANPIY010000529.1:0-3998 GCA_031425255.1 Planctomycetota bacterium | reverse complement strand
TCTCTGCGCCCTCTGCGGTTCAACCAGGCGTTTTCCCGGCGTGCGGCCGCGGTGCCGCCAATGGCACACCCTGCGCCAGCTCACGCCAGAACACCTGGGTCGGGTCGGGCATTGTCAAAACCCGCATCGCCGGTGTCGAGGAACGCAACGATGCTGATCCGTCTGCTGCTGCTCATCCTGCTGCTGCCGTTCCCGCTCATGCCAGCGGAGACGGCGGTCGAGGCTCCCGTCGCGGCACCCGTACCCGCTCCCGCGACATCAGCGGCGACGCCCGCCCCGATCTTCACTGATGCGGAATGGCAGCGCGGCCAGGGCAAGGCCAGCTCCGTGCCGGAGGGCAGCGGTGTGGTCGGCAAGGCGGCGGTCGGCCTGCTGATCTCGCTGGCGGTGATCGCGGTGATCGCGGGCGGACTGGCGTACGCCGTGCGCAAACTCGGCATGCGTCGGGTGCTGCCGGGGCGCGGGCATCATCTCAAGGTGATCGAGACCGTTCCGCTCGGCTTCAAACGTTCGGTCAGCCTGGTCCGTATCGGTGACCAGGTCCTGGTCATCGGCCTGGGAGAACACGATCTCAGCCACCTGGCGACCTTGCCGGCAAGCGTGCTCGATGATCCGGCGACGTCTGCACCAGGAGCGACGCCTGACATGCCGGTCGGCACCACCGCGGCGCTTCTCTCGCCACCGGTGGTGCCACCTGCCTCGGCGTTCCGCGCGATCTTCGACTCGGTCGCCGGGCGGCGCGCGTGACGGTGATCCTGCGCCTGCTGATCACCTGCTGCTTCCTGGTCGCCCTCGGCGCCGGCGAGGCGCCAGTGCCACCGGGCCTGGTGGCTCCCGACGCCACCGTCACCACCGCAGCCACGCCGACGGTGGGCGGCAAGGATGCGACCTTGGCGGTACCGGCGGCCACGACCACCGCGCGGCCAGCCACCTTCAATGCCGGGGGCCTGGTGATCTCGGTCGATCAGCCGCAAGGTTCTGGCGGCTGGAGCACGGCGGTCTCGGTCCTGCTCCTGATCACCGTGCTCTCGGTGGCGCCGTCCTTCCTGATGATGGTCACCAGTTTCACCCGCATCATCATCGTCCTGGGATTCCTGCGCCGAGCCCTGGGCACCCAGACCCTCCCACCGAATCAGGTCATGGTCGGCCTGGCGCTGTTCCTGACCCTGTTCGTGATGACGCCCACGCTGGACCGCATCAATAAGGAAGCGGTCCAGCCATTCATGAGCGAACAGATCACCCAGCAGGTCGCGCTCGACAACGCCAAGGCGGCGGTGCGTGATTTCATGATCAAGCACACGCGCAAGAACGACCTCGCGCTGTTCATCCGCTTGGCCAAGGAGGAGCGCCCGCAGAGCGTCGCCGACGTCACCTTCACCACCCTGGTCCCGGCCTTCATCACCAGTGAACTCAAGACCGCCTTCCAGATGGGCTTCATCATCTTCCTGCCCTTCCTGGTCATCGATCTGGTGATCAGCGCCGTGCTGATGGCCCTGGGCATGATGATGTTGCCGCCCGTGGTGGTATCGTTGCCGTTCAAGATCCTGGTCTTCGTCCTGGTCGACGGCTGGGTGCTGCTGATGCAGGGACTCGTCGCGTCTTATGCATAGCTTCCTGCGCTCGCGACATCGGACCGGGGCGATAAAACATGCCTGAAGACATCTTCATGGAAGCCCTGCGCAAGATGCTCTACCTGAGCACCATCCTCTCGCTGCCCGTACTCGGGGCGGCGCTGACCATCGGTCTGGTCATCGGCTTACTGCAAGCCATCACCTCGATCCAGGAACAGACCCTGTCGTTCGTGCCCAAGCTGCTCGGCATCGTCGTGACCCTGGTGGTCGCTGGCCCCTGGATGATGCGATTGCTGCTCGAATACACCGGTGAGATCATCCTCAGCATGCCGAAATTCGGGGGGCTGTGATTCCGCTGTCCGCTGTCCGCTGTCCGATGTCCGATGTCGCATCGTACCATCACCAGCGTGCATCGTTCGTCGTGCACCCGGTCCAATGCCGACCCCGCGCATGTGCCCGCGGAGTCACCCGTGTCACAAGACATCGGACAGCGGACATCGGACATCGGACCTGACGATGGATCTGACTCCGCTCATCGGCTGGTTCGATCAGGTGCCGCTGGCGATCCTGGTGTTCGCCCGGGTGGCGGCGCTGTTCGCTACCGGGCCGATCATCGGTGACGCCTACATTCCCATGCGGGTGAAGGCGCTGCTGTCGTTGGCGGTGACCGGGATCATCTTCCCGCTGGTGGCCACTCCCCAGGCGCTGCCGATGGGGACGCTTGGATTCATCATCCTGCTGGCCAAGGAGACCATGGTCGGCATCAGCATGGGTTTCTTCGTCAGCCTGTTCTTCAGCGGCGTGCGCTTCGGCGGCGAACTGATGAACCGCTATGCCGGCTTCTCGGCGTCGGAGAACTTCGATCCCGATACCAATGCCAGCGTCACGCCGGTGGGCGACATCATGCACATGTTGGTAGTGCTGATGTTCCTCGCCGGCAATGGACACCACTACTTCTTCGCCGCCCTGCAGCGCAGCTTCGAACTCGTTCCCATCGGCGGTTGGCAGGCGACGCCGGCCTTCCAGGTGGCCCTCGCCCAGGGGCTGGATGAGATGTCCACCATCGCGGTGGCGATGAGCTTCCCCGTGCTCGCGGTGGTGATGGCGATCACTGCCGCCGAAGGGGTGATCACCCGCGCCGTTCCACAGATCAATGTCATGCACATCAGCTTCGCGGTGAAGATCGTGGTCTCGCTGATGGTGATCTATGCGGGACTGCCCAGTGCGGTCGCCTTCCTGGGCTCTGTCCTGGGCGCCATGCAGGTAGCCGGTTATGCGATCATCGGCACCCTGGGCTGACTCCGGTTCCCACTACTCACGATTCTCCCGAACTCCGGGAGGTGGCGCTCAGGCACAGATCCCCAGGAGGGCTTCGTCGTAGGGGCAGGGGTGGAGCGCCTGGCCCGGAACTGATATCCCAGAGGCCTCGGCGGGTCGCTGTGCGGCGCATGAAGAAATTGCTTGGATTTGCGAAAGCGCTTGCCATGTTCCCCGCCCAGGTTCAGGCATGTAGCTTGACCGTTTTTCGCGCCAACATCGGCGCCCGGTATCGACGCCAACCTAGCCTTCGGGCTGCGATGTGGCGTTCTTCTTTCGAGGTCAGTTTGGAACTCTACGTAGGCAATCTCCCATGGTCGATGACTGAGGAGGCGCTCACCGCCCTCTTCGCAGCTCACGGCACCGTCGATCGCGCCAAGATCGTCACCGATCGCGACACTGGCCGCAGCCGCGGCTTCGCGTTCGTTACCATGAACAACGATGCCGAAGGCACGGCCAGCATCGCCGCGCTCAACGGCGCCAAGTCCGATGGTCGCGCCATCACCGTCCGTCAGGCCGAACCCCGCCAGCCCCGCGCTGGTGGAGCCGGCGGCGGCGGCGGTAGCTACGGCGGCGGCGGCGGCGGCGGCGGCGGTGGAAGCTACGGCGGCGGCGGCGGAAGCCGTGGCGGCTCGGGCGGCGGCGGTGGTGGCTACGGCGGCGGAAGCCGCGGTGGCGATCGCGGCGGCTCCAGCGGCGGCGGCGGAAGCTACGGCGGCGGCGGCGGCGGAAGCCGTTACTGAGTCCAGGGTCTCCTGACCTGACAACGAGCCGGCCGCAAGGCCGGCTCGTTCCCTTTCATGGTGCCTCGCACCAGATGACAACCCGGCCTCACGGCCGGGTTGTTTTGTTGTTGGTGAGATCAGCGGGATGGCATGCGCTTTGAAAGAGCGCGTCGCGGAGTACCGGCGACCTCGAGGGGTCACGCCCTTCAGCCAGCAGTCCTTCGCGGCCTTTGCGGCTTGGCGGTGAACAAGTCCCTCCCACCCCGAGGGCTCTGCCCTACAGCCAGCAGTCCTTCGCGACCAATGCGACTTGGCGGTGAAAAAACCTCCCACCTCGGGGGCTCTGTCCTACTGCCAGCACTCCTTCGCAGCCCTGGAGTTGGTC
>JANPIY010000528.1:0-9783 GCA_031425255.1 Planctomycetota bacterium | reverse complement strand
GCCAGTGCGCGGTCGATGATAGTGCCAAGCCGTTTGTCACCACGTCTGGGCCGCCATCCGCCACCGACCAAATGTGTGCAGCCTGTGCCTCGGCCTTTCCACCGCCGTTCACCATCCTAAGCCCGGTGAGGGCGCAGCGATTGTCGTAGGCATCCAACACCGTCCGGCGGAAAGCGGCATCACGAATTTTGCGGTTGACCAGAAACTGACCGATGCGTCGTTCCTGCTGCTCCTCAGGCTCTAACAGGAGTGTTCTAACATCTGCCGGTGCATGTGCGTCATCCAACTCCAGCCGGATGGCGTTGCCTGGAGCCAGGGTCTCATTAAGCCCTGCTCGTACGATGGCTCCGAAATCCTCCTCGCGCAGAGTGCGAACAGACTTGCCTTGCATAGCGGCGCCTACAGAGCGCGGGATCTCGTTGAGGAAATCCTCGTAGTAGCCACCGGCCTGACGACGAAGGGGTACGTCCACATCGAATGGGAGGTAGTCCGCTACGTAAGCGTAGGAGTGCCCCAGCTGAGCAGGATCGGCCTCGATCCGCACCACACGTGCAACACCAATATAGGCTTGTCTTCCACCCTCGCGGCGCGGTTCCCGGTACACGATCCAGTCGCCCACGCATTGGCCAGCCGTCTGCAAATACCGGTTGGGAAAGTGATACCGGAAGGGCAAGTCATCATCGTAGCCAGAATTCGGGCGGGTCTCAAAAATTCCCTTCAAGCAACACCCCCGGCCCGGGCCATTCAAACGATCCATCTCGGACGGGTATTCGCGGGGGGAGGGCGGGCGTGCAGAGCGGGCGCGTGTGGCTCGATAATCATGCGGATCTTGGAACACGCCAGACCACATGCCGCTCCGCGCTGCCCGGGCACGATCCTCTGTCGCTACGTAATCAGCCGAGTAGCGCCTGAAGGCGACGGCCATACCAATTGCCACAAGACGCTGTCCTAGATCCGTATCCCCTACACGGCATACCGCAATCAGGCGCCTGTTGCGGTCCCGCTCGCGGCCATCGCAATCCACTGTCTGCCCCGAGACTAGGAACTCCAACGCGTCCCGGGCCTGTGCTCCGCACTGCCAGACCTCTCCGTTGCGCTCGCAGTTCTGACGGAGCTCTGGGGCATCGATCCCGTGAAGGCGGACCCGCTGATCGTCAACCTGGAGGGTGTCGCCATCAATAACGCGCGCCCGTCCGATGAGGTGCTGAAGTGTCGGGCTGGATGGGCCCTTGAGGTAGGTCTCCGGAGAGATCGCCGTCTCTCTGGGCCACACTGGTTCCGCCCAGACGTTTCCGGCGGAACCGAACCCTGCAACGACTGCGCCCGTCAGGACGGTGACCATGCGGATTCCGGCTAAAATCGCGGTCCTCAACCGCTCGCCCCAGTATTGATCTTAAAGACCTCGTTACGCGCCTTCCGCTTCAGCTCGTCCAATTCCGCGGGGTCGAAAGGCAGTGGGCGGGCTGCGACCAGCGCCATAGGCCGAAGCGATACAGACGCCAGGCTGCGGTGGCGCCTCCTCCAACTGCACCGCCGGTGGCGCCCACAGTGCTTCCGAGAAGCGACATCCCAATGCCCACGAGAGCCATCGGGATCCCTATGGGAAGACCAGCCCCGGTAGCCGCCGTCGCCAATCCCGCAGACGCCAATCCATCACCCGCCGATGCCATCGAACGAGAGGCTGATTGGGCTGCTGCCTCGGCAAAGGTATCCGCGATAGCAACTGCCCCGGCGTCCCTGCCGAGTGCGATCGCCATCGACCTCAATGCGAGCGCTCCGGGCCGATAGCCATAGATGGTAGCGATCTCACGTAAGAGTCGCACGGAGCGGGTGGTCAACAAAAGTGAATCCAACCCGGGCGATGGGCTTGCTGTGACCATCACGAAACCCTGCCGGGCCGCCAAGGCTACTGCTTGAGCGGCGAGGTGGTCCCTGGGTGCCAATACCTCCCGTGACATCATCCGTCTTGCCGCCTTCGGACCGTCGTCTCGGACGATGTCCGCGGCGCGTTGGGCGCCTTGAATGTCACCCAGATCCTGGCCTACCCGGATGATGAGTGTCCGAAGCCGTTCGTCGTCTGCGCCGGGCCACTGGTTCCGTACTTCGGCAACGTCGCGCAGGCGCCTCACCGCGCGTACCTCTT
This sequence comes from Planctomycetota bacterium, assembly GCA_031425255.1. Taxonomy (GTDB): domain Bacteria; phylum Planctomycetota; class UBA11346; order UBA11346; family UBA11346; genus BOG-1363. Next base: position 7,640 of record JANPIY010000528.1, on the reverse strand, counting down.
GGATGACCATACCGAGAAGGCCGAGAAGCAGGGCCGCTAGTGCGACGATGGCTGGTGCACCTAAAAGCGGATGCCTATCGACCAGATCGATCACCCAGTCCGCGATGCTCGCGAGGGCAAGCCCGACCATTCCCAAGACGATGAACCAGCCCAGCCAGTGCCTCCGGGGCTTCGGCGAAGCAGACACTGCCAGCGGCAGCTGGTCTGACTCCGGCTCAGGCCGAACGAGTCCATCCCCTTCGACGGTTTCGATCGTGATGAATGGAGTCGATACCGAGGGGCTTTTGGGCGCGGTCTCGGGCACAACATCTTCGATGGTTATGAAGGGACCGCGACGTGGGGTTTCGGTCATCGCAGTAGGTCTCCGATCAGTTCGTCAAGGGCGGTTCCCAACCGAGCGTTGGGGATGCCCTGTCGGGCTCCTCGGTCAATCTTCGGTGGTACGAAACGCGGTGGGCGATAACCCTTGCTGCGTTCGAACTCTTCCGTGTCAGGCATCGAAGTCGGAATGTCGATTGCGGTGATGCGACGAAGCGTTCCTGTGTCAGCGCACATGCCCTGCACCGCCGTCACAGGCTCGCCTTCTGCCGATCTGGTGGGGATATCCTCAGTAGCTCGAATGGCGGCGACATAGTCTGCATGTGGCCGAAGGCGCATGTCTTTCGTTCCCCCAACATGGCCGGAGCACATCGAGATCAGCAGATCCCGGAGAGCCGGTCTTGAGCTGGCAGGGACGGTGTCTGCCTTGGTGGCCAGCAGGAGGACCTTCTCGAACCCCGTGCGGCCTAGGAAGCGATCAAGCAGGGGGCGTCGATCCGTGAACACGCGATAGACGGCGGCGAGCACTTCGGCAGTTTCTTGGAAGGCGTCCTCGCCCTCTGCAAGCGCTTCAATGACATCGACCAGTATCACGTGGTGCGTCGCGTCCTTGAGAGTTGTCGAATAAAATCTGCCAGTTTGCTTCTGATATCCGGAATATCGCTCGGCCATCTTGCTGGCGATCGATCCCTTTTTGGCTGCGGCAATGGCGCCTCCAGGCAGCGGGCTGAACCATAAGGCCTGCTCGTCCAGGATTGGCGCGCCCGCGTCCTCAGACTGGTCACGTTTCCGCACGAACTGACCTGGCTGGATCCACTTCAGGCCCCGCGCATGGGCAGCTACCAAAACCCGTTGCCACTCAAGTGCGGCTTGTCGAGCCACCTCATTATCGTCGGGTTGCCTGCTCCAATCGGTAGCCTCAAGAAACCGCAGAAATTCAGATCCGACCTCAGACCAGGCCGACGTCTGCAGGCGCTCCAGGGATGCCTTGGACCAATCCAGGAAGCTCATTTCTAGAAGGGGAACATCGACCAACCACTCGCCGGGATAGTCGACGAATATGAGGCGGAGCGTTGCCGTCGGGGTATCGAGGCGGTCAGGTTTTCTTCCAGGCCAGAAATGCAGGTCGATCGCGATTTCGTAGGTGTTGGCCGTTCGGGTGGGCCACTCTGGGACCGTGCCGGTGAGCGCCCTTACCATTTCGACGTAAGGAAATTGGCGCCCGTATCGAAGGGTTCGGTCGCGAGGGATCTCGGTCGACTGAAGGCGCCCTGTCTTGAGAACGTCGAGTCCACCCAACCACTTAGCGGCAACCGGATTTTTCCCGACAGCCTCCAGATTCGCGATGGCACTGGTGATGAACGCGGTTTTCCCTGACCTCGATAGACCGGCGATGGCGACGGTGATTTCACGGTTCCCGCGCCAGGCAGAAAGGCGGCTGGAGACCCTCTCGAAAACACCTACCAAAGCGACATCCCCCTCCGTGTTACTTGCCTTAGCTAGTTACAGGAAACGCGGTCCGCCTCAATCATGCCGGATAGGACATAACGCAGCCGTCTGAAGGATCTCCCAGTCCTTTGTGGTGTTCGCCCGCGGCATGTGGCCGTCAGCCGCAGGCTTGTTGGACTTGATGCCGCTGAAGCGGTAGTCACTGAAGGGTGCCGCCAACAATGGTCAGAGCTCCGATTACCCCAGCCGGATCGGCAATCCCCTGACCGGCAATGTCGTGAGCGCTGCCGTGGCCAACGCTGGAGAACATGACTCCTGCTCCAATGGACAGGGCTGCAGCAGTCCGGGGAGCTAATAGCTTTACGGGGATGTGTCCCTGGTCGTGGAAGATCGCCACGTAAGCATCGAGGCCGCCGCGGACGAGCATTGTGTCCGCCCCCATCGGTCCGTCTGTAGCCACTCCAGCAGCCCGCAGGAGCGCTACTGCGGGCTTGGTAACCCGGGCGTCGTCATCACCGAAAAGTCCGCCTTCGCCCGCATGAGGGTTGAAGCCGAATACGCCGATGCGTGGCGCCGAGATGCCCAACGAGGCGAGGGCGCGTACTGCTGCGAGACCCGCTGAAGCGACGAGCTTTGGCGTCAGGCGCGCCATCGCGGCATCCATCGACTCATGAAGTGTGGCGTGAACGATGCGCAGGCCGCCGCCCACCAGCATCAGGAACACCTGGTCCCGGGGGACTTCCATCAGGTCAGCAAGCAGGCTGGGATATCCGCTGAAATGGATGCCCGCCCGCGCTACGGCGGTCTCATTATGGGGAGCGCCTACGATGGCATCCGCAGCCCCCGTCCGGACCAGACGGAGCGCTTCCCGCATGTAGGCAATCGTTGCCGATCCACCCTCGGCGGTGACCTCACCGGGGCGGAAGGTACCTTTCGGCAGCGCCTGAACTGCAGAGAGATTCAATTCTCCCTCTGCCCAACAGGCCGGATCCTCCTGAAGCGGGCGGCCTGCGGCATAGTGCTGAATCACCTCCCGGTCGCCTATCAGGATCGGCACCGGACCGGAGCGCTGCCCAGCGAAGTGCACTGCCGCCTTCAATGAGATTTCGGGGCCGATTCCGTTGGGGTCGCCGATAGAAAGCGCGATCCGGCGCATCAGCTTGCTGCCACGAACGCGTCAGCGTGAAAGGCATCCGGCGCCAGGCCGTTCGCAAAGGCCTGGTCTCGGGCCCCTGCTACCATAACGGGGCTGCCAGAGGCGTAGAGCTCAACGCCTGCCAAGTCCGGGATATCGGCCACCGCCGCATCCTGCACATGACCGCGCCGCCCGTCCCAGCTAGCGTTCCCCTTCGACAGGACCGGCACGTACCGGAAATCGTGGAGGCGACGCGCCCAACGCCGCGTCAGCTCAGGGAGGTAGAGATCCTCCACCTGCCGTCCGCCGCGATACAAAATCAGAGGCCGGTTCCAGCGTCGCCGCACCGCCTCCTCCAGGATCGATGCAACCGGCGCGAAGCCGGTGCCGGTTGCTAGAAGCAGCAGCGGGCGCGAGTCAGAACCATCCATTTGCACGGAGCCCAGCGGCAGCTTCAGTCGGAGCGTATCGCCGGGTTGTAGGCCACTCAGGAGCCGATCGGAGAAAGTGCCACCGGGATGAACCCGCACATGGAGTTCAACGCCATCAGCCTCGCCCGGCGAGTTCGCCATCGAATAGGAACGGCGCTCGCCCGTGGGGAGGATGATCTCGAGTGACTGCCCGGCGCGAAACGCCATGCGCTTTCCAATGGGAAAGCGCAGCTGCAGGCGCACAACGCCAGGCCCGACGGCGCCTACGCGGAACACCGTAGCCGTTGCCTCCCGCGGGGCGCCTGCCGCTGCTGCCTTGTCCACGCGCCTCGGCGCAATCAGCAGGTCGGATCGCGGACGCGTGGTGCACAGTAAAGCGTCGAAGGCCCCGTGCGATGCGTTGCGCATACCTTGAGGTAGAGCAACCTCGCCGGACATGATCTTTCCTGAGCACGTCAGGCAGACCCCCTTACGGCAGGAATAGGGGATCTCAAGCCCGGCGCGAGCCGCGGCCTCCAGCACGCTTTCCTCGGTATCGCACGGGAAGAAGTGGTCGGTATGGGCGATGCGGATGGTGAAGCCCATTAGAGGGGCAGTGCGAGCAGCGTGTCGATCCGTGAGCTGTCACAGACGACAATGCGCTCGGCCAGCTTAGGCATTCCATCATGTCCGGCCTGCCACATGTCGAGGTACCGACCGGTGGCGTAAAGGTCGGTGTCTCCCTCCCGCATGATCCGCGCGACCAAGAAGGATGTCTCCGACCGAGTGCCTTCAGGCCCGTTGGTATCGATCAGCGGCACCCCGAGCAAATGCCGGTAGGCATGCCGCTCATAGATGTTGGCGCTGCGTAGCGCTGCCACCCGGTCCTCCAGCATGCCCCGGCTGTCTGCCCAGATGATCCCGGCGGCGAAGCCCAAACGATGATTCTCGGCCGTCGTGATGCGGTATGTGCAGTTCGGCAGGAAAAACTCCGGCCATTCCTCAAGCCGCCCCTCGTCGATGCAGCGCGCATAGCGCGCCTGCACCGCCATGATCGTTATGACGTCCATCACAGCCCGGTCAGCTCCCGATAGGCTTTCCAGAAGCCGCGAACAGATGCCTCCGTTGCCCGTGTGTGAGTGCTGAGCGCATCATGTCCACCCATCTCCAGCACCGCATGTCGGTCCGACGCGCCGACCACGCCCCGCTGCACGAAGCCGCCGACGCAGCCATCCTCCATCGAGACGTAGCCCGCTGGCCCGACCAGGTTGCATTGCTTCAGCCGCATCAGGCGAAGCTCCGGCGTGTCGTCCTTGAAGCCGAAATAGGTCCAGTGCAGGTCAGTGCGGTCGACGCCGCGTGGTACCACCTGGCGGACCGCCAGCGCGTTCTGGATCTGCTGCAGCACGAAGCCCGGGAACACCGACAGGATCTGCAAGCTGACGCCGTCGCCGAACTCGTCGATGCCTGCCAGCACGCTGGGGTCGTTCAGCTTGTACTCGCTTTCCGAGCGGATGTTTTGCGCGGCGTATTCCGAGGATGCCGCCTGGCGCGCCTCGGCCTCGCGGTCCACCGCCGACCAGGAGACGTGGTTGCCGCCAGATTCGCTGACGATCAACCCGCCCTTCATCGACAGTTTGTTCAACTCGAAGGTGGTGAAGAACAGGTGCAGGAGCGAGGCGTGATAGCTGTCGCGCACATTCTCGACATAAAGCTTCCAGTTGTTCGGCAGCGCCTGGGTAAAGCGGCCGATGACCTCAATCTGCCGCCCACCGAGGACGCGCTCGATCCGCTCCACAATCTCCTCGCCTAGATACTCCTCGATGGGCGAGACGGTGTCAGAAGCGGAGGCGAAGACTAGACCTGCGATGGTGGCGGTGCGCAGCTTTCGCGGCGCGTGGTCCTCCATCCGGAAGCATTCCGGCATTCCGCCCGCACCTTTGATGCCGTCCCTGAACGCGATTGCTTTGAGGTTGCCCTGCAGGTCGTACGACCATGCATGATAGACGCAGGTGAACTCTCGGGCCTTGCCGAAATCCTCCAACGCGATGAGCGCGCCGCGATGCACGCAGCGGTTCTCGAAGGCGTAGATCTCGCCATCATCGTCGCGCACGGCGAGGATCGGAACGCCGCCCAGGGTGGTGGCGCGGTAGTCTCCGGGTTCGGCGATCTCAGCTTCCAGGCAGAGATAATTCCAGGTGTCGCCGCGGAACACACGGCGCTGCTCCAGGGCAGCCACATCCTCGCGTTGAAAAGCCCAGTACGGCACTCTGCTCAACGTGTCGGGCCATTCAATTTCGGGCGCGGGTACCAGTAGAGGAGGAGCTAAGTTGTGGTCAGGCATACGGCCTCCATTAATCGGGGGTGACGCCCGCGCGCTGGACGATGGCGCCCCAACGCTCCCGTTCGGCGCGGACAAAGTTGGCTGTCTCCTCCAGCGTGCCGCCGATGGCACTGCCGCCCAGCTCGCGGTAGCGGCGGGCAATGTCGGGCATGCGCAGAACTTCTCGCAGACCCTCGGACAGGCGGGTGACGACGGCAGCAGGTGTGTTCGGCGGTGCCGCCAGCGCAAACCAGGCGGATGACAGAAATCCTGGCAGACCAACCTCGGGCGCGCTGGGCACCTGGGGTGCTTCAGGCGCCCGTTCGCTGTCGGCGATGGCCAGCATTCGCACCCGCCCAGCCTGATGGTGCGCCAGTGCACCGGTGACATTGGAGAAGATCAGGTCCACCCGGCCGCCGACCACGTCGGTCATCGCAGGTGCCTCCCCGCGATAGGGAACATGGACGAGACGGGAGCCTGTCAGCTCCTGGAACAGCGCGCCGGTAAGATGCGAGGTGGTGCCGACACCTTGCGAAGCAAAGCTCATCCCCTCCGGCTGTGCGCGAGCACGCTCGATCAGCGCTGCCATGGTTGTCAGCCCAGTGGCGGCGGAGACGATAGCGACGTTGGGCGTCTTGTTCAGAACGGTGACCGGCACGAAGCCCGCAGGGTCGAACCCAAGCGATCGAAAAAGGAATGAGTTGATGGCCAACGGGCCTGGAGGCGTCACCAGCAGGGTGTGGCCGTCTGGCTCAGCTCGGAAGACGTTCGCGGCGCCCACGTTGCCGCCCGCCCCAGAGATGTTCTCGACCACGACCGGCGAATTCCACAAGACGCGCAGTGCGTCTGCAGCGATGCGCGCCGAGATGTCGTTTGAGCCACCTGCAGGAAACGGGACCACCACCCTGATCGGGCGGGACGGATAATGGGGCTGGGCCTGCGCGACGGCTGCTATGGAGGGCAGGGCAAGGACACTGCGCCTTACGATGGGGGGCAAGACCGTCTCCCTGTTGACGAATAATTTTTGTTCGAATATCGAACGATATATCGATTTACGAACATCGTAGTCTGGCATTCTGACTCTAGCAATGGGTGAAAATATGGTCGGCGCGGAGCGGATCGAGGCCATGGGCGGACTGGCCAAAGGCCTCGCTATCCTGGAATGCTTCAGTGCCGAGACCCCACGCCTCACCCTGGCGGAGGCGGCAAGGCGCACAGGTCTTTCGCGGGCGGCCGCGCGGCGATGCCTAATCACATTGCTGGAGTTCGGCTACGTCGCTCAGGATGGCCGCGACTTCATGCCGCAGCCTCGCCTGCTGCGGCTTGGCTACGCCTTCCTGTCGTCAACGCCGCTGGCTAAGCTTGCCCTGCCCGTCCTGGAGGCGACGCAGGCCAGCCTGGACGAGGCCGTCTCCCTGGCGATCCTGGACGGGAACGAAGTGGTCTTTATCGCGCGATCGGCGCCGCGGCGGATGGTATCCCTAGGGCCTGGCGTCGGCTCGAGGCTGCCGTCTTGGTGTTCAGCGACCGGACGAGTGCTCCTCGCAGGGCTGGTTGAGGGCGAGGCGACAAAGCGCTTGAAGGGATTAGCCTTTGAACCGTTGACCGCTCGGACCGTGAAGGGGCGCATCGCCGTAATGAAGTCTATCGCCACGGCAAGCCGGGACGGGTTCGCCATTTCCGACGAGGAGCTGGAACTAGGGCTGCGATCGCTTGCGGTACCTGTCAGGACAACCTCGGGCACGGTAACGGCAGCCCTGAGCGTCAGCACGCAGCCAGCCCGCACCAACCTCAGGGAACTCCGCGGGAAGGTGCTGCCGGTAATGATTCAGGCGGCGTCCCGTCTCAGTCCTCAGGCCTGATCCGTCCCTGCCCGTGTGTACTGGCGCGGACCGCCGGATCTGTGAGGCCCTCTCGTCTCATCCCGATCTCGATGAGGGCACGAATGGCCGCTGGCCGACTGGCGTGCCGTGCATGCCTCGAAATCCAGCTGTCCAACTCATCG
>JANPIY010000527.1:0-1766 GCA_031425255.1 Planctomycetota bacterium | reverse complement strand
ACCCGCACGGTCATCTCGCGTACCCGCGGCATCTCGGTGATGGAACAGATCGCACTGTGGAAGGCGAAGTTGCGCTCCGCCCAGCGGTCGTAATCGCCGCGCGCCTCGTCGAGATTGGCGATCGCGGCATTGAGGATGGCGGTGTGTTCGTGGGTGACGTGTTTCACCGCCAGGCGCAGAGCGGCGATTTCCAGGCATTCCATCAGGGCGAAGACCTCATTGATCGCGCTCTTCGAGATCGGCGCCACCGCCGCGCCGATGTGCGGTTTGATGTCGACCAGACGTTCGGCCTGGAGCAGGTGCAGGGCCTCGCGCACCGGGATCGGGCTGACGCCGTAGGCATTGGCGATGTCGTCGATCACCAGGCGCTGACCAGGCTGGAGCTGTCCGTCCATGATCCGCTCGCGGAGCGCCCGGTAGACCATCTCCTGCTTGGTCTGGAAGCCACCACCGGCGGAATGCGGCACGACGGGGAGGGCGTGGCTGACCATAGGTACCTCGGGCGGAAGTGATGAAGAACGGAGCGCACCGATGGGGTTCCATGAGCGCGGGGCTTGTCATATATCATATATGATATATGACAAGCCTGCCCTTCGCGACCTCACCACGTCGCCCCCCTCGCTCTCCGCAGGAACGACCATGACCATTCAGACCGTCGGCATCATCCTCAACGGCGTCACCGGACGCATGGGCACGAATCAGCATCTGGTGCGTTCGATCCTCGGCATCATCCGCCAGGGTGGCATCAGGGTCAGCGATGACCTGACGCTGATGCCGGATCCGATTCTGACCGGGCGCAGCGAAGCCAAGCTGAAGACTCTGAGCGCCACCCATTCCTGCGCTCAGAGCGGCCCGATCAAGTTCACCACCGACCTCGCCAAGGTGATGGCCGACCCACATTACCGGATCTTCTTCGATTCGTCGGGCACGCTCCAACGCGCGGGTTTCGTCGAGCAGGCGGTCAAGGCCGGCAAGGCGATCTATTGCGAGAAGCCCACCGCGGTCGAGACCAGCGAGGCCCTGCGCCTGGCCGAGCTGTGCGAGCGGGCCGGACTCAAGAACGGCGTGGTCCAGGACAAGCTCTGGCTGCCCGGCCTGCGCAAGCTGCAGATGCTCAAGGAGCAGGGTTTCTTCGGCCGCATCCTCTCGGTCCGCGGCGAGTTCGGCTACTGGGTGTTCACTGGTCATGTCGGTGACCAGCCGGCGCAGCGCCCGTCATGGAATTACCGCAAGCAGGACGGTGGCGGCATCATCATCGATATGCTCTGCCACTGGCGCTACGTCATCGACAACCTCTTCGGCGAGGTGAAATCGCTGTCCTGCCTGGGCGCGACGCACATCCCCGAACGCATCGACGAGGCCGGCAAGGCCTATGCCTGCGACACCGACGACAGCGCCTACGCCACCTTCGAGCTGCACAACGGGATCATCTGCCACTTCAACAGTTCCTGGAACGTGCGCGTGCGCCGCGATGACCTGCTGACCATCCAGGTCGATGGAACCCACGGCTCGGCCGTCGCCGGCCTGCGCAAATGCTGGGCTCAGGGCGCCTCGGCGACGCCCAAACCGACCTGGAACCCGGACATCGACAGCCCGATCAACCACTTCAACCATTGGCTCGAGGTGCCTGACAGCACCACCTACGACAACGCCTTCAAGGTGCAGTGGGAACTCTTCATCAAGCACGTCGCCCTCGACACCCCCTTCCGCTGGTCGCTGCGCGATGGCGCCAAGGGTGTGCAGCTCGCTGAGCTCGGTCTCAAATC
>JANPIY010000526.1:0-2628 GCA_031425255.1 Planctomycetota bacterium | reverse complement strand
GAGGCCGCAGAGTTGAGAAGTCCCAGCTCTGCGCCCTCTGCGGCCTCTGCGGTTGGAACGGCATCTTGCGAGGAGGGTAGATATGAGACCCACACGAAAGACCGCAGAGCCCGAAAAAGGCCCTGCTGTGCCTTTCCTCTGCGCCTCTGCGCCTCTGCGGCCAGGTTTCTTGGCTTTACCGCATGGGTGCCGGTTCGCTCCGCGCCCGGTCACCGCTCACTCGCAGGGCATGACCTCGGGCCAGGTGCGGCCGATGCGCAGGTCGGCGATGCGCAGGCTGCCGCCGTCCGAGGCGGACAGTTCCACCACGTTGAAGCTGCGGGCCGGGAGGTCGCGCAACTGGACCAGGCTGGCGTCGGCCTGCGGTTCGAGGTGGCCCGGAGGATCGACCCAGGTCAGGCCAGAGCCGCCGCTCGCGGCCAGGTCGAAGCGGATGACGATGCGGGCGCTGCGCTGGGGATGCGGCTGCGCGTGGATCAGGTCCTCCGCCCGGCTCGGGCCGTGCGAGACCAGCTGCACCATCATGCCCGGCTTGAGTGCAGGATTCCAGAACCCCACCGTCAGCGTGTAGCGGGAGTCCTGCTTCAGGTTCACCGCCAGCCACGGCAGGCTCTGGTTCGCCAGGCACACGGCCTCCATCATGAACGATATCCAGACCGTGCCCTCGCTGACCGTCTGGGTCAGCTGGCGGTAGGTGGGACTCCACTGCGGATTCTTCGACAGCAGCAGGCCGTGGTAGGGCGGGGTGGTCATGCCCACGATGGCCAGCGGGTCTCTCGCCCGCAGCAGTGCCTCGTCCGGTACCCATGCCGCGGTCTCCCAGCCGCTGGCGGCCGACGGCTCCGCGCCGACTGGGGCGAAGGACTCCCAGGCGATGCTGGGCCTGGGCGCGGCGGGCAGTTCCACGGCCAACCCCGCCTGGGCGCCGGTGATGAAGGACGCCCCGGGCTCGACCGTCACCTCGACCGTGTGCGCCCGGTAGGCATCGCCCCGGCGCTTGAGCGACAACGGCGCGAACGATTCCCCAGGCGCGATGGTGACCACCCCATCGGCCGGCTGCAGGCTGAGCGCCTGCTCATCACCGTGCAGCGTGGTGCGCACGCTCACGGGATGGTCCATCCGGCGATCGATGGTCACGCGCACGACCGCGCCCTGGGCGGTGTCCTCGACGCGCGTCAAGGTCACCACCGGCAGCTCGACCTCGGAGAGCGGCAGGGCCACGGGCGCGGGTTGCCGCAGCAGGAACCAGCCGAGCGCCAGCAATGCGCTCACCACCACCAACGGGATGACCAGCGCGCGGCGCCGGGCCCGGCTTCCGCTCTCGTCGCTTCTGCTTTCATCGCCGGTCGTCGTCGCCACCACATGGCTGCCCACCCGCACGCGTCCGCTGACCACGTCGTCAACCGTGCCCAGCCGCGCGCCGAAGGCGGTGCGTATCTGATCGCTGGACGCGATCTCACCCTGCTGCAGCAGTTCGTCGAGCTCCTCGACGCGGAAAGGTCCGAGATCGCCACCAGGTCCGACTACAAAGATGACGCGATCGAAGGCCATGAGTGGGCACACGCTAGCCGTCGCCGCGCGGGGGTGCAACGCGGTTCAGTGTTCACCTGCGTGCGGGGCCCCTGCTAGCGGCGATGTGCTGCCTGCGCGAGATTCCAGGCCACGCAGTCGGCATACTTCACCTGCGTGCCACCGAAGAGGTCGAGGGCGCTGCCGAAGGTCAGATCGACGCGGCCGTTGCTCAGGCGGTCGACCAGCATGAGGTCCTCCACCGCCTTGCCGCCGCCGGCGTAGACGCAGGGAATGGGCGACCAGCGGCCGAGGGCGCTGACCAGTTCCTGGTCGATGCCGTTGCACAGGCCTTCCACATCGGCGGCATGGATGAGGAATTCGCTGCACGAGGTGGCCAGGGCCTTCAGCGCGACCTCCGTCAATTCGAAATCGGTCACCGTCTGCCAGCGATCGGTGGCGACGAACCAGCGGTCGCCGCGGCGGCGGCAGCTGAGGTCGACCACCACGCGGTTGCGGCTGATGCGGTTGCCCAGCGCCAGCAACCGTTCGGCGGAATAGCGCCCGGCGGGAAACAGCCAACTGGTGACGATGACCTTGCTGGCGCCGGCCTCGATCCACGCCTGCGCCGAATCGATGTCGATGCCGCCACCGATGTGCAGGTGGTCGGGCCACGCCGCCAGCGCACGTTTCGCCGCCTCGTCATTCCCCGGCCCGAGCTTGATGACGTGCCCGCCCTCGAGGCGATCCGCGCGGTAGCGGCCGGCGAAATATTCGGCTGGCTGGCTGGCGACGAAATTGGTTTTGAGCCCGGCGCCGGAATCGCTCAGGCTGCCGCCGACGATCTGTTTGACCTGGCCGTCATGGAGGTCGATGCAGGGCTTGAACAGGGTCATGCCCGCAGTCGACGATCCCAGCCCGCCCTGTCCAGCCGTTATCCCTCCGGCTCCCAGCGGGGTGATGGGCGCTACATCCGCAGGCAGAAGCAGGCAGAGACGGACAGCCGAAGGCATAGCCACAGAGGCCACAGAGGCCACAGAGGGGGACAGGGAGAGAGCATCGAGACCCTGATCGCGGATCTCCATCTCTGCGCTCTCTGTGAGCTCTGTGGCTATGCCT
>JANPIY010000525.1:0-9552 GCA_031425255.1 Planctomycetota bacterium | reverse complement strand
ATGCTCGTCTGTTGTTCAACATGCAGGGCTCGCAGGCCAGCGTGGCGCGCAGCGTCGCCTGGATCCGCAGCCGTCAGGATGCCGGCAGCGGGACCTTCCAGGTCGAAGCGGCAGGAGACGCCAGCCAGGGCGCTGACATGGCGCCCACCGGCGCGATCTCCGGCGCGATCTCGGGGATAAAAGTCAGCGAGCGGGATCTCGCGACCCACAGCCTGGCGACCCTGGTGCTGCTCGGCGAAGGCCTCGGCGACAAGGCGCTGTCGAGCGACACCCGCAAGGCGCTCGACTGGCTACGCGTCCAACTGGGCGATACCGAACTGAAGGGCGATGGCAGCGGCACCGACCATGCGCTCAGCGGCCTCAGCCAAGTCACCTCCGGCCTGATCAGCCTGGCGCTGGTCGAGGGCGCCCTGCTCTATGGCGATGTCGGCCTGCGCGCGGTGGCGGAAGCCTCGCTGGTGACTCTCGACCGCGGCCTGCCGATGCAGGCCGGTGCTGCTGGTCTGGGCGGTTTAACCCTGCTCGCCCTGGAGACCGCCCAGCAAGGCGGGTTGAATGTCCCCGGCCGCCTGCTGCAGCAGGCGCGCCGTTCGATCGCGCGCTCGCTGCCGACGCAGGACGCCGATGCCGGCCGCGTCGGCCTCGCCGCCTTCGCGCGTTCGATCTATGGCCTCGGCGGCAACAGCAGCACCCGCCTGCAGGTCGCTCAGCTCGGCAATCTGCTGCCGGGTTCGACCCCTGGCCGTGCGGATCCACTCGGCTGGTTCTTCGCCACTCTCGCCCTGCGTGAAGCAGATGGCAGCGACTGGCAACAGTGGTCCAGCGCGCTGGAGGGTCAGCTGATCCCCTTGGTGCAGAGTGACGGCCACGTCGCCGCTAACGCCATCCGCTATGGCGAAACGGGCGGCGACGTGTTCGCCACCAGCCTGGTGGTGCTGAACCTCCAGGCTCCGTACCGCTACCTGCCGCTGGCGCCGACCGGTAAGTGACTCGGGGCCGGGAGGTATCTGGAAGCTTCACCGCCAAGACGCCAAGACGCAAAGACGAGCGCCAAGTCCATCGGGGTCATCCCTCTCCGCCGTACGTTTCTATGTCCTGCCAGCGGTTGCTGTCCTTGGCGCTCTTTGCGGCTTGGCGGTAAAATCTCCTCCAAGCACCGCCATGAAGAGGACTTCTCCCGCGCTGCCTTGGTGACAGCCTGCCGGCATGCTGCCTCCTGAACTCGCGCTCGGCACCCTCACCGTCATCCGCCAGTTGGCGGCGGAGGTGGGTACGCAGATGCAGGCGCGCGCCGGCACCTTGCGCACCGCGACCTCCAAGGGTGGCGTTGATCTGGTGACGGAGGCCGACCGCTTCAGCGAAGAGGCCATCACCACGGCATTGGCGCGCCACTTTCCCGATCACCGCATCGCCGGTGAGGAGGGCACCCGCCTCGGACCAGCCAGCAGCCCCTGGTGCTGGCATATCGATCCGCTCGACGGCACCGCCAACTACAGCCGCGGCATCCCCTACTGGTCGATCTCGATCGGCCTGTCGCACGGCGAGACGCCGGTGCTGGGCGTGATCCACGGTCCGGCCTGCGGCATAACGGTGAGCGGCGCGGTCGGCGTCGGCGCCTGGGTCGGCGATGTACAGCTGGCCAAGGCCACGCCCGCTGGTGAGCCGAAGACCTGGATCCTGGCCACCGACTGGCCGTGGGATCTTAAGGAGCGCAAGCGCACGCTACGCCTGCTCGACCGCCTGAGCGGCACCATCCGCCAGTACAAAACTTTCGGTTCGGCCGCGCTCGACTTCGCCGGCATGGCCATGGGCGTGCTCGACGCCTACGCCATCAGTCGGATCTTCCCGTGGGATCAAGCCGCCGGCGCGGCGGTCTGCACGGCGCTGGGATACGAGATCCGCCGCTGGGACGGCTCGGCGTGGGATCTGCGCCACGGCGACATCGCGGTGTGCCGCCCTGGGATGTGGCCGGTGCTGGGACCGGCGCTGGCGGAGTGACGGTGGTAGTCTGCCCGGTCACCGTTCCGGTGGCTCGAACGAGGTGGCGCCTATGAAGGCGTCGTATTGGGATCGCTGCTCGACTGGAAGCCGCGAGCGATGCACTCGTAAAGTGAATCCCCCGCGCAGGCGGCCTTCTTCCAAGATCATCCAGTCGAATACATCTTCCGCCTCGAATCTCAGCCGGCTAGCAAGCGGATGCCATTTCTCGAAGCACTCGGGGACCTCGAAGAATACCCCCGACAAAAGCTTCTCCTTGGCATCATAAACGACCTCGTTCAACCACAGGTAGAAGAAATGATCCTTTCCCATTTTCTCAGACAGGTCCGGGTCGCGAAACCTGAGTTTGGCGAGAAAGCTGGCATTTCCGCCAGCTTCCACCCATCCGATGAAGTCATCAATCGTGGCTGCTGCAGTGGCATGCGCCTCTGCGACTTCAGGATCACTCCTGCCCACCGCGGAGAATTGTGGCTCAGTCATGGAAGCTCCTCTCAACCCAGCCGATGGTAACGCCGCATACGTTCCTGGATCGGCACGTTGGCCGGTGGGAATTCGAGGGCGACGAACTCCTCGGGCGTCACCCACCTCACCTCGCTGCTGGCGAGCGCATTCACCAGGGTGGGATCAAACAGGCGGCAGCGGTAGACGTGGAAGGTGAGGTAGCGGTCATCGTAAGCGTGATGGAAGGCCAGCAGCGCACGGGCGGACAGCACCTCGGCGCCGAGCTCCTCGCGGACCTCGCGCGCCAGCGCGACGCGGTCGTCCTCGCCCTTCTCCCGTTTTCCCCCAGGGAGTTCCCAGTAGCCACCGAGATGCTGATCCTGGCGTCGGCGTGCGACCAGATAGCGGCCGTCGTGGTGGATGAGGGCGAGCACGACGTGGCGGCGCGGTTTCGCGCGATCCGCGATCTCGACGCCGTAGGCGATCTTGCGCGACGCGACCTTGAGCGGATTGGCGGTCGCCGCGTGCACCTCGAGCTGGCCGCTGCTGACGCAGCGCGCCTGCCACGGGCAGCGCGTGCAGTGCGCGACACGCGCCGTGCACACGGTGGCACCGAGATCCATCAAGGCGTTGTTGTAGCGGATGGGATCCTGCGGAGCGACCTGGGTTGCGACGTGCGACCAGATGCCGGAGCGGTCGAGCGGCAGCGGTAGCCCATCGCGCCGGGCATAGACCCGCGCGACGTTGGTATCGACCACCGGCACCACGCGCGCGAAGGCGAAACACGCCACCGCGCCGGCGGTGTAGGGCCCGATCCCGGGGAGCTCCTGAAGACTCTCGACGGTGTCCGGCCACACGCCGCCGCGTGCCAGCACCGCCTGGCAACTGGCGCGCAATCGCTCGACGCGCGAGGGATACCCAAGGCCTTTCCAGGCGCGATGGATGGCCTCGGTGCTCGCCCCGGCCAGCGCGCGCTCGTCGGGAAAGAGCTCCATGAAGCGCAGGTAATACGGGATCACGCGCTCGACCTGGGTCTGCTGCAGCATGACCTCGGAGACCAGCACGCGGTAGGGATCGCGGGTGCGGCGCCAGGGCAGATCGCGGCCAACGCGGGTGTACCACTCCAAGAGCTCCGCCTGCGGCGTGTCCGATGTCCGATGTTCGATGTCCGATGTCTCGTGGGCGACGTTCAGCTCGGCTACCGACGGAGTGATCCTGGCTCGCGGCCGTCCAACGGCATCCCTGCTCACGCCACACCGTCTTCGCCGCGGTCGGACATCGGACATCGGACATGGGACATCGGACATGAATTCATTCCTCGAGCCCCGCCCACGGAATGAACTCGATCTCGGTACGCTCCTCCTCCTTCGGCACGATGCTCTGGAAGTATTCGCAGAAGAACCAGCGCGGGCTGTCATCCTTGATGTAGCCCAGACGTTTGAGCGAGTCGGGGATGGGCTTGGCGCCGCCGACCAGGTTGGCGTAGTCGACCAGGCGGGTGCGGAAGCTGCGCAGGATGATGCGCGTGGGTTCCTCCGGCGCTTCACGTGGCGTGAGCTGGGAACGCAGCAGCATGAACCACAGGTCGCGTTCCTTGGTGTAGACGCTCCAGTGGGTGTACTGGGCGGCGTTCTGGCTCGGGACGCGACGACGGATGACGACCAGGCGGCCGATCAGATCAGGCACAGCCAGCACCTTTGCCCACCACCGGCGCGACGAAACGGGGCTGGGTCCAGGCGCTGCCGCCGTCGCTGCGCATGACCAGGCGGACGTATCCTTCGCTGCCGCCATCACGCCACTCGCCGCTGGTGCCCTGGATGCGGCCGGCCTCGAAACCGTCGCGCACCAGCACCGTGGTCGCGGCGGCCACCGGCAGGGTCCAGCGTACGCCGACCCGCGACTCATCGAGCACCGCCACCTCCAAGCCCTCCTCGCAGGTGAAGGTGCCATAGGCGAGGGCGGAGATCACCGCCCCAGGGTGCGCGGTGCGGCAGGCGCAGGCGATGGTGCCGCGCACGCCGTAGACCGGCTGACCGAGCGACAACATGGCATCCCAGCATTGTTCGTCGGCCTCCTCGGCGATGGCGAACAGCCGCACGCCCTGCGCGTAGCCGATGCGCAGCGTCCCGAACGCCGCCGCCGGATTGCGCAGCAGCAGCAGCCCGCCGCTGCCGCTGATCGCCCGCACCAGGCGCGCGATGGCGCCCGCCGCCGGCTCGCTCGCTTCGGGCTCCGGCAAGTCGACGGCTTCCGGCGCGATCACCTGGATGTCGAGCCCGGCGTCCTTGCACGACCAGTGCGCGACCTGCGTCCACAATGAGCAGGCGGCCTGCCCGTGGCTGTCCAGCACCGGCAGATCGCTGGTACCGAGTGGAACTGAAAGTGGATCACAGGTCAGGCGCACGGCGGTACGGTGCCGCCGTCACCGGGAGCTGCAACCCGGGACGTCTGGGGGTTCGCTGAGGTCGTTCATCGGCAATCCAGCCGTGAGAAGTGTGAGGTTGAAAGGCAGGCGCGTCGTACACTGCCTCCCTCAGCTCACAGCGGCTTCCGCCGGTAGGCCATGATCACCTGCTCTGCATCCGGCGCGAATTCGAACAGCTTGTCCAACTGGGTGACCTTGAACATCTGCAGCAGCGCTGGCTTGAGTCCGGCGATGGCGACGCGGCCCTTGCTGAGCTTGGCCGCCTTGTGCACGGCAACGAGCTTGCCGATCATCGCCGAGCTGAGGTAGCCGACTTCGGAGACGTCGATGACCAGGCTGATCTTGGCGGTGCGATCGCACTCGGCGATCAGGGCTTCGCCCAGGCTGGTGATGCTCGCAGCGTCGAGCAGCCGTTCCTTCGTCACCTGCGCCAGGACGATCTTGTCGTAACGTTGCACGGTCAGGAAATCGCAGGGCATGGGAGACTCGCTTTCAGGCTGGAATGGAAGCTGATGGAGAGATGGGCCGGTCAGCGCGGTGACGCGCCAACCAGGCGAGGCTGCCGCCGCGGTAGTAGGTCAACTCGTCGAGCCATTCCTGCATGATGCGGATGCCGCGACCATGCTCCAACAACAGGCTCTCGGGCTGGGAGGGATCGGGGACGGCGGATTCGCTGAAGCCCTCGCCCTGATCGGCCACGGTCACCACCCAGCGCTGCTCGTCGACGCGCACGCACAGCTCGACCTCCAGCCGCGGATCGCCTTCGTTGCCATGCAGCATGGCATTGACCACGACCTCGTCGAAGCACAGGTAGAGCCAGGCGCGGTCGTCCTCCACCACCCACCCGCGACCGATCAGCAGCTCGACGATCTCGTCCATGATCTGCTGCTTCAGATCGATGCGCGAGGGCCACGCGCGTTCCAGCACCGCGCGAGGGAGCGCTGGCGGTGGACCAGGCAGGATGGTGAGTGGTTTGGGCATGGTCATGACGGCAACCGTTCGATCACCACCAGGGTCATGTCGTCATGGGGATGGCCACCCCGCAGAGCGACGCTGGCCGCCGCCACTACCGCGTCGCAGACCGCTTGTGCACCGCCGGATGCATGCTCCACCACGGTGGCGCGGAGGTTGTCGAGTCCCCAAGTCACGGTCTCGGGCGGCACATGGATGTCGGGGATGCCGTCGGTGAACAACACCAGCAGGTCTCCTGCAGCGAGAGGCGGGATCACGCCCTCGTCATAGGTGCTGTCATCCATCATGCCCAGGGGCAGGCCGCTGCTGGTAAGCTGATCGCTGACGCCGGCTCGCCGCCAGACCAGGGGCGGCTCATGTCCAGCAGCGACGTAGCGGCAGGAACCATCCGGTGCGAGGCGGGCAAGGACCATGGTCATGAAGCTGTCATCGCTGAGGTCGGCTTCGAGCAGGCGGTTGAGGCTGAGCATGGTGGTCGCCGGGGCATCCCCACGTTCATGCAGCGCGCGCAGGAAGGCGCGCGCGGTGCTCATGAGCAGCGCCGCCGCGATGCCATGGCCGCTGACGTCGCCGACCACCACATCGAACTGGCCGTCCGCGCAGGGGATGAAATCGAAATAATCCCCGCCGGTCTGATCGCAGGAACGGCACCAGCTGGCCAAGCGCCAGCCGGGGATGACCGGCGGCACCGACGGCAACAGGCTGAGCTGGAGGCGACGCGCCAGCTCCATCTCGCTCTCCATGCGCAGGCGGTCGCGGTCGCGCTGGATGAGCTGGGCGTTGTCGATGGCCACCGCGGCAGAACCGCAGAGCGCGCCCAGCACATGTTCGTCGTAGGCATTGAAGGGTTCGCCGCCGCGTTTGTTGAGCGCCTGGATCACGCCCACCACCTCGCCGCTGTAGTTGGTCAGCGGCAGGCAGAGGATGCTGCGCGTGATGTAGCCGCTGGTGCGATCGTGGTCGCGGTTGAAACGCGGATCGGCGTAGGCATGTGGGATGTTGATCGGCGTGCCGGTGGAGGCGACCGTCCCAGCGATGCCGCTGCCCAGCGGCAGACGGATCTCGCGGGCACCCTGCGACACGCGGGTCAACAGCTGCTGGCGCTCACGATCGACCAGGAACAGGCTGGTGCGGTCGGCACCGACCACCTGCGTGACCGATTTGACGATCAGTCCGAGCAGGCGGTCGAGATTGCGTTCGCTGCCCATGGCCCGCGAGATCGCGATGACCGCTTGCAGATCCTGCGCTAACCGGTTGGCGTCCTGGTCCATCACGACCTCAACCATACCACCAAAAAAACCCGCCTGCCCAGGCCGGGCAGGCGGGTGGCAGCAGGCCGGCTGTCCGCACCCTCAAGGAATGCGGTTGCCGGTCACCGGAGCGGCGAAGGGGTTATCGTTCGCTGGCGGCGTGCTCACCGGAAAAGCGCTGCCGGGGCCGCTCGGCGGCGCGCCGTTGGCGGGCGGATACGCCGAGCCCCCAACCGGAAAGGTGCTTTCGAGCGGCGCGAAGCGATCGCCGCCCGGCTGCGTCCCGGCGCTGGGGAAGCCGTTGGCCGATGATGGCGTGGTCGCGGGGAAGCTGCTTCCGCCGAACGTCGGGGCGCTGTTTCCCGGCGTTGCGCCGCTCGGCGCACCGAAGCTCGGCTTGGGCTTGGCGGAACCCGGGGTCGCGTCCGCGGGGGCTGACTTGCCAGGAATCACCAGCTTCTGACCGATGCGCAGCTTCCGCGCGTCGAGCCCGGGATTGGCATCGACGATCTTCTTCCACGCGCCGCGCGAACCGAGCTGGCTCTGGGCGATGTCTTCGAGGTATTCGCCGGCTTTGACGGTGTAGGTCGCAGCGGGGTTCTCGGCGCTCGCCGTCGGCGTGGCGCCGGGTGCCACCGTGGGCGTGCCGGCGATCTCTGGCAGCTTGAGCTTCTGGCCCACCTTCAGGCCTTCGGGATCGATGCCAGGGTTGGCTTTGACGATATCCTTCCACTTGCTGGTGGTGCCGTAGTGGAGTTTGCTGATGTCGCTCAGGGTCTCGCCGGCCTTGACCACGTGGGTGTTGGCGTCGGTGCTGGGCGCGCCTTCCGGTGGAGTGGGGAGGGCTTCGACCGCGGCGGTCTTGGCCGGCAGCTTGATCACCTTGCCGACCCGCAGTTCCTCGGCCGGGATGTGGTTGAGCTTCTCCAACTCCTTCCAGCGCGCGGCCGAACCGAGCTCCTTCTTGGCGATGGAGTAGTACGAGTCGTTCTTCAGCACGGTGTAGCTGCGTTCGCCGCCGACGAGCTCAGGCGTGGCGGACGCGATCGCGGCCGGCGCCTCGATCGCGGGGATGGTCAGCTTCTGACCGGCTTTGAGATCGTTGGCGTCGACCTTGTTGGCCTCGGCGATCTTCTTCCAGTGCTTGGCCGTACCGTAGTGCTTCTGGCTGATCTCGCCGAGGGTCTCGCCGTTGGCGACGACATGGCTCTTGGCTTCCGAGAGCTGCGGTGCGGCGGGCGGCGGCTCGACCGGAGCCACCGGCTGCAGGGGCGGGAAGGGATTGATCCCGGATGGCTGACGCAGGCCCGGGTTGGTCGGATACGTGTTGTTCGGCTGGGTGAATGGATTGCCGGGATCGTTCAGCGGCGGGAAAGGGTTGGTGTTCGACGGATTGTTACCCGCCACGAACACATCACCGCTCCCAGGGATGCTCGGGCTCACCACCGGATCATCCTTGTGGGCGATCTCGGGAGTGACGGTCTTCTGCTTCGGCACCACGAAGGCGACGACCACCAATCCCAGACAGGCGGCGACGATGACGCCCGCGATGACCACATCCTTGGACATGAGTTGCTACTTTCCGCGGTTTGCACCCGAGCAGTGGACCACCGCAGCAGGTGACGAAGCGTCACGGCCGCCGGCTGTCCAGACAGTGGGCCCGGTCTTAGCTATGATGATGCGGAAGACAACTGGGCCTGATGGTGCTTCGACACGCCCGCCCCAGGCGGCTCCGGCCCTGGGCCCCGGCTTGCGGCGGCTCGTCCGTGGGCCACAACCGGCCGCCCATGTTGCGTGTGCTGCCCCTGCTGGATGCCGACGGACCGACCCAGATGGCGGCCGACGAGGCCCTGCTGGAGGGCACTGCCGGCGCCAGCCTGCGGCTCTACCGCTGGTCGCCAGCGACGGTCTCCCTCGGCTACTTCCAGGACCATGCCGCCATCGCCCCCCAGTTGCCGGCAGGCATGCCGCTGGTGCGTCGCATCACCGGGGGCGGGGCGATCTGGCACGACCAGGAGGTCACCTACTGTCTGGTCGGCACCCTCGGCCAGGGCGGCTGGCCGGCACGGGTGCGCGACGCCTACCCCCTCCTCCACGGCGCCATCCAGCAGGGTCTGCGCCTGGCCGGGACGAGCCTCGAACGGCAAAGCGACAGCGTCGGTGACCGCCGCTACCGCGACGAGCCGCGCTGCTTCGCCAGTCCGGCGATGGATGACCTGATCACCAGCAGCGGGGCCAAGGTTCTCGGCAGCGCCGGCCGGGTGCGTGGCGAGCGGGTGCTGGTCCATGGCTCGCTCAAACTGGCGAGCAATCCCTGGGACGGCTCGCTGGTGGCGGGCTGCGGGCTGGACTTCGCGCGCGCGGCAGGGGTCTTGACGGCAGCTCTGGGCGCCGCCCTGGGTGAGAGCCTGGTCACGGGTTGCTGGAGCGACGAGGAACTCGCGGCGCGCGAGCGCATCCGGGCAC
>JANPIY010000524.1:0-2102 GCA_031425255.1 Planctomycetota bacterium | reverse complement strand
TCTCACCGACATGGATGCGGTGACCTTGTCGACCACCCGCCTGCTGTCGCAGGGCCGCCTGGATGCGGACATCGCCTGGCGGGTGATCCTGGTCGCGGCCCTGGCCAACCTGGTGTTCAAGGGCGGTGCCGCCTATGCGCTTGGGGGGCGGGCGTTGGGGCTGCGCGTCCTGTGGTTGTTCACCATCGCGATCGGCGTGGGCATCGGACTGCTTCTGCTCTGGCCTGCTGGGGACGTTCCGGCGCCAGCGTCGCCGGTGGCCCCGATACATGAAGCGGCTCCGGGTGGTCCACCCCCCTGACCGCGAAGAGCGGGATCCCCCGCTCGGCAGCCACGCCCGCCCCACGTCGAAATTCAGGTTCTGCGGCATCTCCGTGGTACTTTTTCACCGGGCATCCTACGGAGATCGGTCAAACAGCGGAGGGCAGAGATGATTCTCAACGTGGATCGAGTACATCCGGACGCAGCGGAGACCGGACGTGCAATGCCCGTGTCGCATTGATCGCCTGGGCAGGGTGTGGTTCTCAAGCTTCCGTCTACGGATGAGCCCGCCTGATCGGAATGAAGACAAAACAGATCGAATAAAACAAAATCTTATGATTACATGAATTTCTGCGGCAGAGGAGGCCGCCAATCAACGGCCTGCTCGCCATCGAGCGGGAAAAGAAAAGGAATCTGGAGATTTGGCAGCGTAAAAAATAAACCCTTGCGAGCGAAATCCTGTTCGGTTTACTCCCGCCCCGTTCGAGGGATCATAATGCGCATAGTTTCCATCGGAGATGGTTATCCGTGCCCATTCCTGCCGCGCATGGTGCCCATCGCTGCCGGCATTATCCCCTTCGATGTCGGGTGCATAGGCAGGGGCCACGTCAGCCGCCGGCGCTGCACCTCACTTCACACCCTGGCCGACGTGCGGCACAACCTCCTGCTTCTGTTCACGGGCGGACGCTACCGCTCCTGAACCGTATGCCGCTATTCCCCCACTCGCGATCATCCACGGACGGAAACCCCCATGCATTATCGTACGCTCCTCGGTTCTTTTACCTTATTCGCGGCCCTCGCCGCTGACGTCGGGGCCGGCGAATCGGCGGCCCAGGCGGCGCAACTCAAGCATCTGCGCGCGGACGCGGCGGAGGTCCAGGCGCACATCGATGAGCGCCTCGGAGTCGCCACCCATATCACGAGTCGCAGCGGCGTGCTGCTGCCGCGACATGGCGCGGTGCTCACCGCCGCAGCAGCAGCCCACGAACAAGCAGGCGCCCAGGTGAAGGTGGATGGCCTCCTGCCGGTGCGGGCGTTTCTCGATGCCTATCCCGACCTCTGCGGTGGTTCCAGCAGCATCCTCGCCGACGCCGCGCTGAGTCGGGACGCGACGGACGTCCACAATGGCGTACGGACGGTGGCTTGGCAGCAGATGATCGCCGGTATCCCGGTCTATCATGGCCTGCTGCGCGCCCACCTCACCCGTAACGGCGATCTGCTCACCATCGGGAGCCGCTTCGCCAATCCCGCCGCTCTCGCGGCACGGACCGATGTTTTGACGCGCAAGGCGGGGGCGATCAAACCCGACGCCCGCGCAGCGTTGGCGCTGGCGGTGCAGGCCATCGGCGATCCGCTGGCGACGACGACGTCAGCAGAGCTGGTGGCGCCTGCAGCCGGCACCGCCACCCGTCATCGCCTGCGCATGGCGCGTATCAACGGCGAGGCCGATGCCCGCCTGGTGTGGTTCCCCCTGGCTGCCGACGCGGTGGCTTTGTCGTGGAAATTCGAATTCTACGCGCGCCACGATGGCCGCTTGTACGAAGTCGTCGTCGGTGTGGACGATGGTGCCGTCCATGTGCGGCGCTGCTTGACCGTTGAGGGCCCGGCCAGACCGATGAAGGGCCAGGCCAAGCCAACGGGACTCGCCGCCGCGCCGGTGCCGATGCCCGTACCCGCCATCGCCCCAGCGGCCACGACGCCAGCGGCCAACGTCGCCCTCACCGCCACCTACCGCGTCTATACCGGAGAGAGTCCGACGCCATTCAGCCCGGCATATCCGACACCATCGCCGACGCATACCCAGCCTCCGGAAGTGGCACGCTCGCTGGTCACCGTCAGCA
>JANPIY010000523.1:0-1799 GCA_031425255.1 Planctomycetota bacterium | reverse complement strand
CGTAGGGCGGCAGGCGGCGGATGCGGTGGAACTGGTTCATCGTTCCGGTCCTTCGGTCAATTGTCGCTGGCGCGTTGGGCGTTCTCGCGGATCTGGCGCATGCGGCTGGGGCTCACGGGATAGCTGTCGGGTCCGCCGCCGGAAGCGGGGGTCTGGCTGGCAGGCCGGGGCGGAGCGGCGACGGAAGGCAAAGGCTGGCCGTAGGCGCCGGTCGGCAGGCGACGTCGGGCGAATTGGTCGCTCTGGTCGCGCTGCCTGTCGAGTTCGGCCTCCAGGCCCTTCACCCCATCAGGATTACGGATAGGAACCGACCGCTCCGGGCTGGTGCGCCCGACCGGGATATAGGCAAGTTCCCCGCCGGAGCGGCGCGCTCTCACGAAATCCTTAGGCTCTCCGACGGTCGTCGCCCAGCCCACGGCCGTCGCCGTGCCGCGCAAAGGGTGATTCGGATCAGAGGCGGCGTTGCAGCCCGCCAGAAGCCCGAGCGCGAGCGCGGTGCAGGCGGTCCGCACCGCTTGCATGCGCTTTAAAGGCCGCGCGGCATGGGAAGGGTTTGCGGCCGATGTCAGCATGGGTTTAAGTAACTCTAGACGTGTCATCGATTGGTCGCCGAAGAAGGTGAGAGAACCTTTAATACGGCGATCGCGCGAACGATAGACCGTCCGGGAGAAACGTCGGTGCGGAACGAGGATGGACGGAAATCCGTCGCGGTCGAAGCGCGCCCGACCCGGAAGGCGAGGGTCCAGGCCGCCCCGACGCCACCGGAGACCGTCCGCAAGCCGCCGGCGCCGGTCCAGGGAGCGGCCGGACAAGTGCCCAGCGCCGAACAAGCGAAGCCCGCCTTCCCCGATGTCGAGCAGCTGGCGCTCAATGCGGCGCGCCTTATGGAGGAGGCCGGCAAAGTCGCCGCCGCCTATATTCGCCCGCGCGAAGCCGGCGACAAGGCCCTCGCACCCGCCACCGAAGGCAGCGACATGGTGAAGACGCTCGGTCGGCTCGCCGAGCACTGGATGACGGACCCCGCCCGCGCGGTCGAGGCGCAGAGCGAGATCGCCGGCAGCATGATGGCGCTCTGGTCGAACACGCTCAAGAAGATGAACGGCGAGGATCCGCCGCCGGTCGCCGCGCCCGATCCGCGCGACAACCGCTTCAAGGACGCGGAATGGTCGGAGAACCCCTACTTCGATTTCCTCAAGCAGGCCTATCTGGTGACCTCGCGCTGGGCAGACGGCCTCGTGCAGAAGGCGGACGGGCTCGACGAACACACGCGCCAGAAGGCCGGTTTCTACGTCAAGCAGATGGCCGGGGCTCTTTCGCCCTCCAACTTCGTGCCGACCAATCCCGAATTGCTGCGCGCAACATGGCGCGAGAACGGCGAGAATCTCGTCCGCGGCTTCCGCATGCTCGCCGAGGACGTGGAGGCCGGCCATGGCGACCTGAAGTTGCGCCAGTCCGACACGTCGCGCTTCGAGGTCGGCGTCAACATGGCGACCACGCCGGGCAAGGTCGTGTTCCGCAACCACCTTATCGAACTCATCCAGTACGCGCCGTCGACGGACAAAGTGCTGAAGATCCCG
Source organism: Planctomycetota bacterium (assembly GCA_031425255.1). GTDB lineage: Bacteria > Planctomycetota > UBA11346 > UBA11346 > UBA11346 > BOG-1363. The sequence goes on along the minus strand of JANPIY010000523.1, from coordinate 222 downwards.
CTCGTCATCGTGCCGCCCTGGATCAACAAATTCTATATTCTCGACCTCAACCCCGAGAAGAGCTTCATCAAGTGGTGCGTCGAGCAGGGCGTCACGGTGTTCATCTTGTCCTGGGTCAACCCTGACGAGCGGCACGCCAAGGCGGATTTCGAAACCTACATGGAAGACGGCATCCTCGCGGCGCTCGACGTCGCACGGGAGATCACCGGCGAGGAGAAGGCC
>JANPIY010000522.1:0-6058 GCA_031425255.1 Planctomycetota bacterium | reverse complement strand
GGTGGCGCTCGCCGCCGGCGCCATCCAGTTGCGCACCGAGGAACTGCTGACTGCCGGGGTGGTGATCGCACAGGCGGCGGCGATCTTCATCGTCGTGGTCCTGCTCGAGACCGCCCGTGAACGTCATGACTGAGGCCTCTGCACCCGCGGCGTCCGCGTACGTGCGGCCAGCCAAGGCGCTCTTCGCGGTGGTGCGGAGATGATCACCGACACCGTCCGCGGTCGGGCGCATGATGTGCTGATGGTGGCGCTCATCGTCCTGCGCCCGCTGATCTGGGGCGGCGAGGGGAGTGCCTGGGACCATCTCGCGTGGCTGTTCCTGGTGATCATCGCTCTGGGCTGGCTGGTGGTCGATGCCTGGCGCGGACGCGTATCGCAATGGCGCTTCGCCACCGGTGGCGTGCTCGCCGGTGTCCTGCTCCTGGTCCTGCTGCCGGCAGCGCTGCGCTCGCCCTTCCCGTCGACCGGCCTCGGGCTGTGGGGCACGGCGGTGATCCATCTGGGTTTCGCCGCCTATCTGCTCCACGTAGTCGCAGGTCGCGAACGGTTGGCGTTCGCCGCCCTGATCGGCGCGTTGGCGGTCGAGTGCCTGATCGCTCTCGGCCAGTGGGCATGGGTGCTGCCACGCATGGCCGCGGCACTCGCTGGCGGCGATCCGGCGATGATGGAGTTGGAGAACAGCCAAGGCGATCTGGCGGAACGCGTCGCCAATGGTGGCCTCTTCGGTACCTTCACCCTGGCCAACACCCTCGCCGCGTTCCTGCTCCTGGCGGGGATTCCCCTCACTGGTGCGGCCTGGGCGGCGCGTGGAACGCAGCGCGTGGCCGCCAGCATCCTGGTGGCGGTCGTCGTCAGCGTCGCGGTGGGCACCGCCAGCAAGGGCGCCGCACTCGCCCTCCTGATCGCTGGCGTGCTGGTGTGGACGCTCCTAGTGCGCGGACGGGGACGTTGGCTGGCGATGGCCGCGCTGGGCCTGCTGGCGCTCGCCGGTCTGGTCATCCCCCAGGTCCAGGACCTCGGCGCCGCCAGCGCCAAGGTCCGCCTCGGATATTGGCGCGGCGCGACGGCCTTGATCGAGGAAGCTCCCCTGCTCGGCCACGGTCTCCATGGTTTCGCCGCGCATGGGGCCCGCACCATGCCGCTCGACGCTGAGCCCACCCGTCAGGTGCACAACGAGGTCTTGGAGGCCGCCGTCGATGGTGGTCTGCTCGCCGGACTCGCGCTGTTGGCGTTGCTGTGCTGGTGGGCACGGCCACGCCCGCCCGCTCCCGAGGAGCGGGCGATCACCGACACCCAGGCGACAGCGTGGGTCCCAGCGACCTGGCCATTGGTGCTGTTCATGCCGCTGTTCACCGCGTTGGGCATGCTCACCAGTAATCTGGAGTGGTGGCCGTTGGGAGCGGGGGAATCGACCTGGTGGCTGTGGCCACTCGTATTGTCCGGCGTGGCGATCGGCGTCGCCCGCTTCAGCATCCGACTGCCATCACCGCCGGCCTGGGCGTGGCAGCTCGCGCTCACCGCCTTCGCCCTGCACTGCCTGGTCGATTTCGATCTCCACAGCCCGGCGATCTGGGGCACCGTGATCGTGGTGGCGGTGCTGGCGGGAGGCCGGATCTCCGCGCTCGGAGTGTGCGTCATCAGCCGCAGCGTGGTGACGGTACTCGTCGGCGGACTCGCCATCGGCTTGGTGACCGGCATCGCCGTGGATGCCACCAGGAGCCAGGTCAACCCTCCGGCCACCACGCTCACCTCGCTGCTGGACCACGCCGATGCCTGGCCCGCCAGCGTGGCCATGACCAGTGAGGTCCTGGCCATCATGCCGCCCGGCTCCGAACGGTTGCCGCGATCACGGGCCGCGACCGTGCGTCATCCCTGGAACGCCGCGTTTCATGAAGCGCTGGCGCAGGATCTGGCGCTCACCGGTTCCTGGAGCGCAGCGGCCACGCAGATGGAGACCGCCGTCACGCTCGCGCCCGCCTACCTGCCACGCCGTGAACGCCTGGCCCGGCTCTTGCAGGAGGCACGCGACCACGAGCCCTTCAAGGGCGTCGATCTGCATCAGCGGGCACAGGATGAATGGGAACGCATCGCCCAGCTCAGCCGCATCGTCCACCCCCGCAACCGTCTGATACTGAGACCCGTCTCAGCTCTCCCCGTCCAGCCAACGCCGTAGGAGGATCGCCGCCGATTTGGCATCGACCTGACCCTTGGTCGCCGGCCAGCGGCCTTCCTCCTTGAGCGCCTCTTCCGCCTCGCTGGAGGAATACCGTTCGTCGACCTCGTGCACCTTCAGCGTGCAGACCTTCGCCAGTTCCTTGAGGAAGTCCCGCACCCAGCGCACGTTGCCGCCGGCATCACCGTTGGCGTGCAAGGGCAGACCGATGACCAGGGCCTCGGCACCTTCGCGCTGGGCCAGCCCGGCGATGATGGCAGCCGCCTTGGCATCGCTTTCCCTGGGAACGAAACCGAGCGGACGGGTGCTGATCCCGAGTTCATCGCAGGTGGCGATGCCGATGCGCACGCGGCCATAATCGATTCCCATGAGACGGCACGGTGTGCGTTGCATGCGAACATGGTGCTGGGATTTCGAGGTCCGCCAATCGCTTCTAGCAGCCGGAATCATCCAAGGGTGACGGGGACCTCATGCGATTTCGATCAGCGTCCCCTCCACCCCCTCCCAGAAGACATCTTGCAATGAGGCCCGGGGAACGGTTTCCTGCCGCGCGGAGATGCACTCGACACCGATATGACCGCGACGCTCGCCCCGCCCATGCTCACCCTACGCCATCGGCTGAGCCCGCGGCTGCTGGGAATCACCATCCTCGCCGCCCTCTATGTCATGGGTGGATATCTGGGGTTGGCGGTCGGCTTAGTCGATACCAACATCACGCTGATCTGGCCACCCACCGGCCTGGCCATCGCCGCGCTCCTGCGTGGCGGCATCGCCTGGTGGCCCGGCGTGACGATCGGCGCCTTCCTGCTCAACTGGTGGATCGGCATGCCCGTGCCGGTGGCTGCTGGCATCGCGCTGGGCAATACCGTCGGTCCACTGCTGAGCGTCCTCGCGCTACGCCAGCTCGGCGTCCATCCCGACTTCGACCGGCGGCGAGACGTCGGCGTGTTCTGCCTGGCCGTGATCATCGGTCTGATGGTGCCCCCGACGGTCGGCTTGACCTGCCTGAATCTTGGTGGCATCCGCGAGTGGACCGCTGGCGGCTGGCTGCTGTGGTGGCTGGGAGACGTGGTGGGAGCGCTGGTGGTGGCGCCCTTGCTGCTCACCTTCCACCGCAGCGCCTATCGCCGGCTCAGCGAGCAATATCACCTGCTGGAATTCATCATCCTGAATTTCACCACCCTGGTCATCGGCGGGGTGATCTTCATCGGCACCCAGCATCTTTCGGTGGCGTTCCTCGCCCTGCCCCTGGTGCTGTGGTCGGCCCTGCGCTTCGGTTCCTGGGGGTCATCACTGACGGTGATCCTGATCGCCATCATGGGGGTCACCGGGACCACCAACCAGTTGGGACCTTTCGCCCGCACCGGGCTGGAATCGGAACTGCTGCTTACCGCCTTCCTGGCCACGGCCGCTCTGCTCAACCTGCTATTGAGCGCCCTGCTGGGGGAGCGCCTCCACGCCGAGGTCGCCCTGCGTGAGGGCCTCAAACGCCTGCGCATGGCGCTCGACCACGCCCACATGATCACCTGCGAGGTCGATCTGCGCGTCGGCAGGATGGATTGGGGCGCGCATGCGGAAACCCTGTTCGGGGATGGGCCGGGAGCGGTGCCGCAAACCATGGAGGCCTTCTTCGCCCTCGTCCATCCCGACGATCAGGCCCACCTGCAGGCCGCCATGGCCAAGGGCATGGCGGGCGTCCCACCGCTGTCGTATGCGGTCGAATATCGGGTCCGGCGTCTGGACGGGACCACGCGGTGGATCGCCTCGGTGGGTGAATTCCTGCGCGACGCGGCGGGACAGGTGCTCGATACCAGCGGAGTCTCCTACGACATCACCGACCGGCGTCAGGCCGAGGCGGCGCTGCGCGAGAGCGAAATGCACAATCGGACCCTGGTCGAGCATTCGCCCGAGGCGATCGTGGTGCTCGATCTCGATAATGGCCGGTTCTGCGATGCCAATCCGCGTGGCTACCAACTGTTCTCCTGCGACCGCCCCCTGCTGCTGACCAAGGGTCCAGCCGAATTCAGCCCTCCTTACCAACCCGATGGCCAATCTTCCGAAAAGGCGGCCCAGGGCTGGATCACACGCGCGCTGGCGGGTGAAGTGCCGCGCTTCGAGTGGGTCCATCGCGATGCCTTGGGCAACGATTTCCCCTGCGAGATCTGGCTGGTGCGCCTGCCGACTGCCGGCCGGACCCTCATCCGCGGTACGATCGTCGACATCAGCGTACGCAAGCAGGCGCAGGCCGCCCTGCACGCCAGCGAGGAACGTTTGCGGGTGGCCTTCGCCGCGGCCGGCCTCGGCGCCTGGGAGATCGATCTGGCCAGCGATGCCATGACCTGGTCACCCGAATGCCGTCTGCTGCATCGGCTGACGGACGAAGAGACCCCGCGCACCTGTGACGATTTCTATGCCCTCATCGCCGACGACGACCGCAGCGCGGTGCGTGAGGCGATCTCGCGCGCCATCACCACCACCATGCCGCTCCAATGCGAATACCGCACCCGCGCTCAAGACGCCAGCGAACGCTGGTTCGCCGCCTATGCCCGCTGCCAGTACGATGCTCACGGACGCGCCCTGCGGATGATCGGGGTGATGATGGAGGTCAGCGCGCGCCGACGGGCCGAGCAGGCCAGGCAGCAATTGGAAGCGCATCTCTTCCAGTCGCAGAAGCTCGAGGCCATCGGCACGCTCGCCGGCGGAATCGCCCACGACTTCAACAACATCCTGGCGGCGATCATCGGTAATCTCGAACTGGCACGGCATGACCTGCTGGCCGACCGCCCGGTCCAGGGACGGCTCGACAACATCCTCGCGGCGAGCCATCGGGCGCGTGACCTGGTGCGCCAGATCCTCGCCTTCAGCCGTCAACACGACAGCGTCCGCAGCGTCCTGCGCCTGGAGAACCTGGTGCATGAGGTCGCCGCCCTGCTGCGCGCCTCGCTGCCCGCGACCGTCGTCATGGACGTCGAGGTCGAACCCCATTGCCTGCCGGTGCGCGTCGATGCCTCGCAGATGCATCAGGTGCTGTTGAATCTCTGCACCAACGCCTGGCAGTCGCTTCCGGCCCAACGTGGACGCCTGAAGATCATGGTGGCCCCGGTCATGGTCGATCAGGCGGACGTAGGCGGCCTCCCTGGATTGGCGCCCGGCTCCCATCTGCGCCTGTCGGTCAGCGATACCGGCAGCGGCATCGATGCCGGGACCCAGGCCCGCATCTTCGAACCGTTCTTCACCACCAAGGCGACCGGCCAGGGGACCGGCCTCGGTCTGGCCGTGGTGCATGGCATCGTCCAGGCGCATGGCGGCGCCATCGTCGTCGATAGCAAACTGGGCGCCGGCACCACCTTTCATGTCTATCTGCCGGCGGCGGCGGTCGACGCGCCAGCCATCGCCGCCGCCGCGCCGCCCATCGCGCACGGCACGGGTCAGCACATCGTCTTCGTCGACGACGAGCCCGCCCTGGTGCACCTGGCCAAGGACCTGCTCGGCGATCTCGGTTACCGCGTGAGCGGCTACACCAATGCCCAGGAAGCGCTCATGGCCCTGCGCGACCACCTCGATGAGGTCGATCTGGTCATCAGCGACCTGACCATGCCGGAGATGAGCGGCCTCGAACTGGCCCGCGCCCTGCTCGGCATCCGCTCCGACCTGCCCATCATCATCGCCACCGGCTACAGCGGAGCGCTGACCCAGGAGCAGGTGCAGGCCGCGGGCATCCGCGCCTTGCTGATCAAACCGGCGGTCCTGGAATCGCTGGCCGCCGCGGTGCACGAGCATCTGCAGAAAAAATGAGGCGCTGCGGGATTTCTGTGGGCTCTTCCTGCCCGAGGGGAACTCGCGAACGGATCTCACCGCAGAGGGCGCAGAGGGCGCAGAGTTGAG
>JANPIY010000521.1:0-4784 GCA_031425255.1 Planctomycetota bacterium | reverse complement strand
CGCCCGCAGAGCGCCCGCTAAAAACGGCCGTTGGCTCGCGCCAGTGATTAACATATTGGATGTTAATAGAGCTATGTTACTCCGGCCCGCTTAAACCGCGGCACCCAGGCAGAGATGAACCCGCTGCGCTCACTCCGCCTTGGCAAAGCCATCCTTCACCAATTGGCCATATCCCTGCGCCAATGGGCGGACGTCGTAGCCCTTGGCCTTGAGGATCTCCGCGGCCTTCAGCGAGCGCGCGCCCGAACGGCAGTGCAAGTAGATCGGCTTGTCCTTGGGCAGGGACGCGGGGATCTCCGCGCCTTCCTTGCTCAGCAGACTGAGCGGCAGCAGCGTCGCCGCTTTCAGGTGGCCGTTGTCCCACTCGGCTTGTTCGCGGACATCGATCAGCACGGCGGTGCCGGCAGCGATGCTGGTCCTCACCTGGTCGATCGCGTCCTTGCTGTGCTGCTCCTCAGCCGCCAGCGGCAGCGCTACGGTCAGGATGATGGCGATGAGGAGATGGATGAGGCGGGACATGGCGGACTCCTGGGCGGATGGTCAGTCGGCGGTACCCGGTGCCGCCAGGGAGGCGCCGGTGGTTTTCTCCCACGCCTTGTAGGCAGCGACGAAATCTTCGCGCGTCATACCCAGGTAGTCCCACAAGGTGTGGTTCTGGGTCTGCCCGAGATAGCTGTCGCGGATGAACTCGACGTAGTCCGAGCGGTAGCGGCGTTTGTCCGCCTCCATGCAGAACTGTGCCAGCGCGCCGGCGGCGGCGTACTGCGGACCCGGATCGGCGGCGCCGCTCCAACTCGCGTGGTTCAAGGCCATCAACTGATCGAGGGACATGGCGTTGCCGCCGGCGAGACGCATGAAGTGGTTGCGCACCATACCGTTCTTCGCCAGCACGCCGAGGGTCAGCTCGCCGTCGACAAACGTCGGCGCCTGGGTGTAGACCGCGATGCCCTCGATGGCCCACACGTCGGCCCGGCTGCCGCTGCTGAAGACGTCGAGGATCTGGTGGGTGAACTCGTGGTACATCACCATCATCGGACCGGCATAGAAGAACGAGGCGCTGACCGCCGGGATCCACATTCCGGCAGAGAAGCCCGCGGGCACGCCGCTCGGCAGTGACGCTTTGTAGGCGGTGGGATCCTTGGCGATGTTGATCACCAGGCGGGGGTGGTCGAGCAGGCCGAAGATCAGCTTCACGTCGCCCTGACCCTTTGAGAAGAACAGCGAGTACGAGGCGAAGATCTGCGAATAGAAGGCCTCCAGCTTGTTCGCCGCGTCGACCAGGTCGGTGAGCTTGGCGGTGCCGCGGATCTCCAGGTGTTCGGTCTGGATGATCCACTGCTTCGCCGCCTCGGCGCGCATGGTGTTGGCGGCGTCGACGGTGGTCCAGCTCTTGGACTGGAGGTCGAAGTAGTCACCGGTCTCGTAACGCGCGGCGTCCTTGGCGATGACCCAGCCGAGCTTGGCATCCCAGCGCAGGCCGGCTTTGACGAACTCCATGTCCTTCGGGCCGTAGTAGCGCCCATCGACCTTGGTCTGATTGAGCGCCTTGCGCAGCGAGGCGTGATCCGGGTCGTAGGTCAGCACCTGCTGCAGGCAGTCGTAGGCGATGTCGGTGACGCTGACGTCGAGCGCCTTCTGCCCGAGCACCTCGGTGGGCTTGGTCAGCGCGACGCGCTTGGATTTGAAGAAGCTGTCCCACGCCTTCACCACCTTGGGATCGGCCATGGCCGGCTCCGCCGGCAGCGCGGCGACCGCGGTCTTCACCCCTTCGACCTGCGCGGGATCGAGCCGCTCGATGAAGCCGACGATGCGGGCGAAGGTCTCGTTCTGGCCAGGGACGCGGAGTTCCGCGGCCTTCTTGGTCAACTCGAGCGCGACCACGCTGGCCTTCTTGGCGCGCTCGACGCGGTCGGCAGCGGCACCCTTGTACATGCCCTCGCGACCGCTGCGGTTGGCGGCGCGGGCATCGAACCATTTGCGATCAGAGGCGGTGGGGCCCTTGTCGGCAGCCGGCGCGGGTGCGGCGCCGATCCACCCACTGATCAGCAGCAGGCAGACGAGAGGCCAGACGTGGCTGCGCATGAAGGACTCCGCGGGGAACTGGTACGGGAAGCTACCACCCGTTCCCTGCCGCACCCGCTGATGGGCCGTCAGGTGGCCGGGGGTGTGCATCACCATCCGCGATCCACGCCAACCGCGAGCGGATCCGCTGGATCAGTACGCCGTGATCGACGGATCAACGTCCTCGCCCCAGCCCAGGATGCCGCGCTGAAGATTGAGCACATTGCTGAAGCCATGCTTCTTCAGGGTCTCCAGCGCCTTCATGCTGCGACGGCCGGATTTGCACTGGGCGACGATCAGCTTGTCCTTCCAGGCGGCGAGTTCGCCCAGACGGTTGGGCAGCTGGCCGAGCGGGACGTTGAGGTTCCCCTCGATCTGGCAGATGGCGAGTTCGAACGGCTCGCGCACGTCGAGCAGCAGGTGCTCCTTGCCGGCCTCGCGCAGGGCGGCGTAATCGGTCGGGCTGATCTCGAGGTTCTCGCTCACGGTGGTCTCCCCGCGGCCCATGCCGCAGAATTGCTGGTAGTCGATCAGCTTGGTGATGGTCGGATTGGCGCCGCACACCGGGCAGGTGGGATCCGGGCGCAGTTTGAGTTCGCGGAAGGTCATATTGAGGGCGTCGTAGCGCAGGAAGCGCCCGGTCAGCGGACGGCCCATGCCGCTGATGATCTTGATCGCCTCGGTGGCCTGGATCATGGCGATGGTGCCGGGCAGCACGCCGAGCACGCCGCCTTCGGCGCACGAGGGCACTTCTCCTGGCGGCGGCGGCTCGGGATAGAGGCAGCGGTAACAGGGGCCGTTACGCGTGCCGTCGGACTTCTTGCGGGTGTCGAACACCGTGGCCTGGCCTTCGAAGCGGTAGATTGAACCGTAGATGTTGACCTTGCCGAGGAACACGCAGGCATCGTTGACCAGGTAACGCGTCGGGAAGTTGTCGGTGCCATCGATGACGATGTCGTATTTGCCGATGATCTCCAAGGCGTTGGCCGAGGTGATGCCTTCCTCGTAGATGTCGACCTGGCAGCCGGGATTGAGGTCCTGCACGCCGCGTTTAGCGGACTTCGCCTTGCTGGTGCCGACGTCCTGCGTGCGGTGGATGATCTGGCGTTGGAGGTTCGAGACGTCGACCACGTCGAAGTCCATGATGCCGAGGCGACCGACGCCGGCGGCGGCGAGGTAGAGCGCCAGCGGGCTGCCCAGACCACCGGCGCCGATCAGCAGGATCGATGCGCTGAGCAGCTTCTGCTGGCCGCTCTCACCGAACTCGGGCAGGGTCAGATGACGGGCATAGCGCAGGTATTGGTCGCTGGTCAAGGGCATGGAAGTCTCTCACAGGGAGGGCGCATCATGTCAGGTGGTTTCCTGGGGAAAGCCCCAGGCCCGCGCAACCGCGACAGCGGCGGCGGTCGCTGGCAAAACATGCGAGCGCGGCGGCTGTCGTGCCGTGCGTCCTTGGGCCTTCCGCGGACCACCGTGCCAACCATGCTCCGCGCCCATGGACGCCACCACCTTCCTGCGTGACCTGCATCACGAGGTCGCCAACCACGCCGGCATCGGCCATTCGCTGCTCGGTCGCATGGAGCTGGACCCCAAACGCCGCGATGATTTCAAGATCTTCTCCGGCCAGCACTACCCGCTGGTGGGGACCTTCACCCGCTACCTCGAACTGCTGCTGCTGAGCGCGCCGTCGTCGAATGCCAAGATCTGGCTGGCGAAGGTCCTGGTCGACGAGTACGGCGAACGCAGCGACGCCCAGGACCACGCCGCGCACTACCGCATCTTCATGCACGCCTGCGGCTGGAAGGACGACGAGCTCGGCACCATCCGCCTGCATCCCGCGGTCACCGGCTTCATCGCCGAGCACCTGCGCATCTGCGTCGAGGAACCCTTCCTGGTCGGCCTGGGCGCGGTCGGCCCAGGGCACGAGTGGGCCATCCCGACGATGTTCCACAACATCCTGCGCGGCCTGCGCCAAGCCGGCTTCGCAGAAAACGAGATCGAGTACTTCACCCTGCACACCCTGCAGGACATCGACCACGCGACTTGGCTGGAGGAAGCGCTGGCGAAGTACGCCACCACCGACGAACAGCAGGAGCAGATCCGCCGCGGCTGCCTGATGAGCCTGGCCGCGCGTGAACGGCTGTGGTGGGGCATCGCCGACAAGATCAACGCCGGCCGCATGCGCGCGCGTCTGCCGTGGGCCACCAGCTCGACCTCGGGCAGCGAAAACAGCGAACTGACCCTGACCGAATTCCGCGCCGGCATCCATTTCCGTTGCGAGATCCCGGCGATCACCCGCGTGCCGTGACTTCCCGGGACACCGGATGCCGGGGCGTGCGCGTCAGCCTGGAGGTTTCTCCTTTGTGATGTGCTTCAGGCCGGCCTCCAGCTCTGCGAATCCAGCGAGGGCGGCCTGAACATCGTCGATGATCGAACGTGCGATCGTGCTGGGATCGACCCCCGTATCATCGTTATCACCTTCCTCGCTGAGCCAGGTCACATCGAGATTGCATTTGTCGCGCGCGGCGAGCTCGTCGTAGGTGTATGACCGCCACTTGCCCGTGGGCTTCGCTTCGCTCCAGGTCGCCTTGCGCTCCGCGCGATTCGCTGCTTTGTAGCACGCGACGAACTCATCGAGGTGATTGCGCCTGAGCGGATTCTGCTTCGGCGTGAACGTGCTGCCGGTGCGCAGGTCGTAGAACCATATGCGCTTGGTCCACGGT
>JANPIY010000520.1:0-1653 GCA_031425255.1 Planctomycetota bacterium | reverse complement strand
CTGCCATCGGTGCTGTAAGGACCACGTGCGCTGTCACTCCCACATCCACTGGCCAGGAGGGCACCGATAACTGGCACCAAAAGCCATGCCGAAAACCACCGACGATGCGTCACTGTTGCTCCTCGACATAGGGTGCTGCCGGCACCCGCGCCAGGTCATAGCGATTACCGTCACCATGAGCAACCGACGCCTGGGTAGTGTCCGTCAAGTTTCGCAAATTTGATCAGCGGCGTAGCAGGAAGTGGTCAAGCAGTGGTCATCAGGGGCGGGCGGAAAACGTGGCAGCAGCTTTCGACGCCGCCCCAGTTTTCGACGTAGGCCGGGCCCTCTCAGGCCCGAGCCGTAGAGCGTCGAAAACTGGATCAGGCGGTGTCGGAAGGTGCGGGGCAGGCGCCTGGGGCGGTCTCAGGCAGTGATCTCCTCGGTGGTGGTTGGGTGATCGATGGTGATGAGATGATCCATGTTCAGGTAGCGCTTGGATCCCCAGGCGGTGCCGGCGACATGGCGCAGGCGGGCACTGATCAGCATCACCGCGGAATTGCCGTCGGGGAAGGCACCGACGACACGCGTGCGGCGGCGGATCTCGCGATTGAGACGCTCGAGGGGGTTGTTGGTGCGGATGCGTCGCCAGTGCTCGCACGGGAACCGGAGATAGGTCAGCGTCTCGTCGATGGAGACGCGGACCGAGTCGGCGGCCTTGGTCAGGCGCATCGCGGTGAGTTTGGCGATGATCTCCGTGGCCTTCTGGCGGGTGGCGTCGGCATCCTCCTGGGCGTGGATGGCCTTCAACATGGCTGCGACCTGCTTCACCTGGGTACTCGGCACGGCACTGAAGACGTTGCGGTAGAAATGCACGATGCAGCGCTGCCAGGCGGCTCCTGGGAAACATTCGCCCAGCGCTTCGACCAGGCCGAGGCAGCAGTCGGAAATGAACAGACGGGTGCCGTTCAGTCCGCGGCCTTTCAGCCGGCGCTGGAAATCCAGCCACGACGACTTGTCCTCCTTCATGCCTTCCGCCACGCCGATCACTTCGCGCATGCCGTCCTGGTTCACCGCAATGGCCACCAGCACGCTGACGTTGCGGACCTCTTCACCCCAGCAGCGCTTCAGCCACAGGCCGTCCAAATAGACGTACGGATGCGAGCCCTCGATCGGGCGGTTGCGCCAGGCGTCCAGGCGGCCGTAGATCTTCTGGTTCAGTTCGCTCACCGTGCTGGCGCTCACGCGCGTGCCCCACAAGGCTTCGGTGATGTCCTCCACCCGGCGCACGGACACCCCGGCCAGGTACATCTCCACCAAGGCCTCCTCCACCGAGCTCTCCCGCCGGCGGTAACGTTCGATGATAGCAGTCTCGAAGCGGGCACCTTTCAGCTTCGGGACCTTCAGCGTCACGGCACCGGCCTTGGTCTCGAGGTCGCGTTCTTAATGCCCAGAACGCAATGCCTTCCGGGCCTCGCTACGCTCGTAGGGCTTCGCCCCGCACAGCGTCTCCGCCTCGGCGTCCAGCAGGTCGTTCAGGGTCTGTTCCACGGTCGATCGTACCATCTCGTCCAGGTGGCCTCGGATCTGGGTCTCGTCGATCCGCAGCATCGGCTGCGGACTTGGCGGCAGAGTCTCGTCGGGTAGCGTCGTCATTGCGTCCTCTGTGTTGGT
>JANPIY010000519.1:0-2168 GCA_031425255.1 Planctomycetota bacterium | reverse complement strand
CTCCCGAGAGACCACCGGCACCGATCGCCTCGACGCGTAGGGCGGGAGTGCGCAGCCCGCCGCGGGTGATGGTGGTATTGGTGGCGATCAGCCCGTTGCAGCCGGTCTCCAGCGCCACGTCCACCGCCGCGTCGATGCCTTCCTCGCTGAGATCGGGCGCGATTTTCAACAGCAACGGCTTGCCTGGCGCCACTCCGTCCAGCGCCGCACGCACACCTGCCAACAGTGGGCGCAGGAAGGCCTCCCCCTGGAGATCGCGCAATCCAGGAGTGTTGGGGCTGGAGACATTGACCACCACATAGTCCGCCAGCGCGCCGAGCGCGCGCACCGAGACCTCGTAGTCCGACAACGCCGCAGCGAGATCGACGACCTTGGATTTGCCCAGGTTGATGCCGAGCACGCATCCAGGGCGACGCCGGGCATAACGCGCCGCCAGCCGCGTCGCGACGGCGGCGGCCCCCTGGTTGTTGAAACCCATACGGTTGATCACCGCGCGGTCATCGACCAGGCGGAACAGCCTGGGCTTGGGGTTGCCCGGCTGGGCCTGGCCGGTGACGGTGCCGATCTCGACGTGCGAGAAGCCGCATGCCCCCAGGGCATCGATTGCCACGCCGTTCTTGTCGAGGCCGGCGGCCAGGCCGATCGGGCTGCGGAATTGCAGGCCCCAGACCTGCTGATGCAGGGCCGCATGCTCATAGCCATACAGACCGCGCAGCAGGCCACCCGGGGCCACGCGCTGCATCGCCGCCATGATCAGGTTGTGCGCGACCTCTGGATCGAGACGGAAGAGCAGGGGCTTGAGCAGGGTGGTATAGGCGTCCATGGCGGGCGGGAGGCTAGTCCGCCCACCTCAAGGCGCCACTGCAGCGGCCGATTGCCGGCGAGCTCACCGCAGACCTCGGCAACCTCCGCTGGCACCTGGCCCACCGCCTGATATTCAGACCTCTATATCCGATTATGACATCCCATCGCCCTCCGTCCGCTTGGCTGCTTTCCCTGATCGCGGGCTTCGTCCTCAGCAGTTGGGCAACCGTCTCGACCGGTTGCGCCGCGGTCTCCGCCGACCGTGCACGGCAGCCCATGACCCGGCCATTGGCGGAACCCTTCCTCAACCTGCCCACCATGTCGCACGACGCCCTGCCGCCGTTGCTGTCGCAAACCGGAGCCTTCAGCGACACCGCCACCCTCGCCGCCGCGCCCGCGCTGCTGCCTTATGAAGTGAATGCCCCGCTGTGGAGCGACGGGGCGCGCAAACGACGCTGGCTCGCGGTGCCGCATCAACCTGGGACCCCTGACGGCAGCCCTGCAATCTCGTTCTCCGCTGATGACGAGTGGTATTTCCCCAGCGGGACGGTGGCGGTCAAACACTTCGAGCTGCCGCTCGATGAGCGCGATCCGGCACTCGTCAGGCGGCTGGAAACCCGCGTCCTGGTGCGCAGCCTCGACGGCCTGGTCTACGGTGCGACCTACCGCTGGCGCGACGATCAGAGAGATGCCGAGCTGTTGTACGAGGCCCGTCAGGAAGATTTCACCATCACCGCGCGCGATGGCAGCACCCGGGTGCAGCGTTGGACCTATCCCGGACGGGCCGACTGCCTGAGCTGCCATAACCGCACCGCGGGCAGCGTCCTGGGCATCACCACGCGCCAGCTCAACCGCGCCGGCGCGGACGGCGTCAATCAGCTCGCGCAGTGGAGCGCCATGGGCCTGTTCACCGAACCGCTTCCCGCCGGACCGTTGGCCGCGCTGCCACGTCTGGTGCCACCCGACGACGTCAGCGCGCCGCTCAGCGAACGCGTGCGTTCCTACCTCGACGCCAACTGCAGTCATTGCCACCGCCCAGGGGCCATGGCCTTCACCAGCTACGATGCGCGCGCCAGCACGCCGTTGGAAGCGCAGAACCTCATCCACGTCCGCCCGGTCAACGATTTCGGCATCGATCGCGTACGTTACATGAAACCCAATGACCCCTGGCGTTCCATGCTGCTCGTGCGCTTGCAGCGCAGCGACACCATGAAGATGCCGCCACTCGGCCGCAATGTCGTCGACCAGCAGGCGGTCGATCTGCTGCACGCGTGGATCACCAGCATGGAGGGCCCCCGCCCATTGCCGCCCCCGGTGCTCGCTATCGATGGCGATCCTGCGCACGGCCCGCTCGTCATCACCGT
>JANPIY010000518.1:0-16886 GCA_031425255.1 Planctomycetota bacterium | reverse complement strand
GACATTATCTGCCCGGCTGACAATGACCTCAACCCACCAGCCACCTGGGAAGGCAGCTTAAGGGAGGAGAGGAGGAAGAAGACTTACAAGGGCGCAGAGGCCGCAGAGTTGAGAAGTCCCGGCTCTGCGCCCTCTGCGGCCTCTGCGGTTGGACCTGCATTCTTGCGAGGAGGGTAGGTATGAGACCCACGCGAAACGACGCAGAGCCGATGTTTGGCCGCAGAGGCGCAGAGGCGGAAAATCCCTGCTTTGCCTGCCCTCTGCGTCTCCGCGTCTCTGCGGCCGATTCATCTTCATTGACTCGACCGCATGCTCCCGGTCGATCGATGCATGCTGAACGCGCATCGCTTCGCCAGTCCTTCACCAGCTCTTCACACCGTGAATCATCATCGCCGGCGCAAACACGTGCCCGGGGTTGCCCAGGTACATCGGTCCACCTCGACACCCTGGCCAGATACCATGTGCAGAACCCTGCTCGCGCTCGCCGCCTTCACCGTGCTCGCCCTGCCAGCAGTCGAGAGCGCCCCCACGACCACCATCGTGATCGACGGCTCCAGCACGGTGTACCCCATCACCGTGGCCATCGGCGAACGGTATGCCGCGCAGAATCCAAATATCGGCATCGAAGTACTGTGCTCCGGCACCACCGCCGGCTTCCGGCGCCTGGTCACCGGCGAGGTGCCCATCTCTGGTGCCAGCCGGCCGATCAAGGCCGATGAGCTGGCCAAGGCGACCAAGGCCGGCATCGAGATCGTCGAACTCCCGGTGGCTTTCGACGGGCTGTCGGTGGTGGTGAACAAGCACAACACCTTCGTCCAGCACCTGACGGTCGCCGAGTTGAAGAAGATGTGGGAACCTGACAGCACGGTGACCAGTTGGCGCCAGGTCCGTGCCAGCTTCCCCGACGTGCCGCTGGCGCTGTTCGGACCGGGCAAGGATTCCGGCACCTTCGACTTCTTCACCGAGGTGATCGTCGGCACCAGCCGCGCGGCCCGCAGCGACTTCACCGCCAGCGAGGACGACAACGACCTGGTCCAGGGAGTGGTGCGCAACCCGGGCGGCCTCGGCTATTTCGGCATGAGCTACTTCCATGAGAACGAAGCCCTGCTGCGCGCGGTGCCGATCGATGCCGGCAAGGGCCCGGTGGCGGCGACCCCGGAGACGGTGGCCAACGGCACCTACCGGCCACTGTCGCGGCCGCTGTTCCTCTACGTCAACAAGGCCGCCCTCGCCCGCAACGATGTGCGCCAGTTCCTCGAGGCTTATCTCAAGATGGTGCCGTCCATCGCCCCACAGATCGGCTATGTGCCGTTCGCGGCCCGGACCTACGAACTGGTGAGCGCACGTTTCACCGCCCGCACTGCGGGCACCATGTTCGCCCAGGCGCCCGAGGGCGCGCGCCTGGATGAGCTGCTGATGGCGCAGGCCGTGGTGCGGGAGCGGGCCAAAGAACCGGCACCGACCGCCCAGGCCAAGAGCCCGGCCACCAGCAGCCCCCGGCCGCCAACCGCCGGTGCGGTGGTCGCCGCCGCGGTGCCGGCGCCCGCACCCGCCGCGCCAGCCGCTCCGGTGGCAGTGCCGCAACGGACCGCCAGCGCCAGCACGCCAACCCGCACCACCTTGGGCAGCCTGGATGCCCAGCGCGTGGGGCTGGTACGCGAACGTGCGCTCAGCCTGGCGCGCGTGAGTCTGGATGAATCGGCGGCAACCGACGAGTTGGCGGCACGCATCGAGGAGCTGCGTCTGCTCACCGCTGGCCTCGCCGCGCCCGCCACCGCGGCGGCGCCGACCATCCCCGATGATGCGGCCGGTTTCGCCACCCTGATCGCGCGCCTGCAGCTCACCAGCGTCGGCCGGACCGTGCTCGATGAAGCTGCTCTGGCGCGCCTGAAGGCGATGCTCACCGGCATCGCCGATGCCACCCTGCGCCGCGAAGTCGCGACCACCCTGCTGCAACCGGGACCCGAACTCCTGCCTCGTTTCACCGCTGCGATCAGCGCCGCCAATGGCGGCAAGGCCGACGTCGACGTGGTGCTGTGTTATGCCCGCAACGGCTTCTCGCTGCCCTGAGCCTCCGCTGAACGACTGCTCCGCCCATCCGTCCGTCACGAGGTCTCATCCGTGAAAGTCCCGCTGTTCCCGCTGCTGGTCGCCGCCGCCACGCTCACCGCCACGCTCGCCGGCTGCTCTGCCGGCGCCGCGCGCTCACCGGTCACCATGCCGTTCACCGGCACCTGGCATCAGGAGCCGACCGGGGAGTCAAGCGGGCCAGCAGGGTTCCTGGCCATCGATGGCGAACGGATCCTCTTCAACCTCGACGGGCAGCCGCGCGGCCCGGTGGCGATCATCAGCAACGAGACCACTTCCACCCTGCGCAGCGGCCGTCTGATCTGCGCCGACGGCCGCATGCTGTTCCTGGCGGTCGGCGATTCCATCCGCGAGCAGGGCGTCGCCGGCGAGCGCCTCCTGACCAGCACGCCGCACCTCGACGTGCATTGTTTCAGTGCCGGTGCCGGCCCGAACGACGCCCCGCAGGCGACCATGCGCTTGTGGCCGTCGTCGGCCCTTGCCGTCACCGCGTTCGCCCGTCTGGCTGTACCCGCTGCCGACGCCAGGGCCACGACCACCAGCGCGGTCCCGCCTGCCGACCGGCGCTTCACCGGGACGGTCGCCATCACCGGCGATCCCGCGCTGATCGCGCTCGCGGTGCAGATGACCAGTGCGCGTGCTGATGGCCTGGATGGGCGCGCCATCGATGGCCTGTACCAGCGCGGCACGGTGGTGGTACGCGCCGACATCCTGCGCGATCTGGAGGCCGGTCGAACGGGTGACCGCTCGGCTCTGGGACGGGCCGACCGTCGCATCAGCGACCTCGCCAGCGTCGATGACGCCTATGACGACTGGCGGAGCCAGCGCTGAATGGCCGGCAGCGATCAATCCCCGACCCGTCGCACCAGTGCGCACGGAGGTCCGCAACGGGGCATGAGCGGTCAACTCGCTGATTATCCCCTGCCCGAACTCCTGCAATTCCTCCAGGGCATGCGCAAGCGGGTCCACCTCCTGGTCGAGCGGGCTGAACCACGGCAATCGGCTGGCATCTACTTCCACGCCGGGCGCCCCATACATGCCTATCTGCCGCCGCTCGAAGGCGATGATGCGGTCCTCGCCCTGTTGAGCTGGGGCCAAGGCCGTTTCCTGCTGATCGAGGATGCGGTCCCCGAGCGCGAGACGGTGGCGAGCGAACTGCAGGCGCTGCTCCTGGAAGGCCTGCGCCGTCTCGACGAATCGACCCGGTCGCTGCCGGTGTGTCCACGCCCCGAGAGCATTCCGCAACCGCGCACCAGCTTCGCCGCCGGGAGTGATGACCTGCTGCTGACACTTCGCGAGTGGCGCCTGCTGGCGGCGGTCGACGGCTCGCGCAGCGTCAGCGACCTGGGTCACATCCTTGGTCGCGACGTCGCCGAGATCCAACGTGCGTTGGCCAACCTGGCGGCGTCAGGGCTGATCAAGCTGACGCCGTGAGGAGCGTCGCTGGCCATCCATCGCTGCCGGCAAGGTCCTGCCTCCGCGGCTGAACCCACACCTCAGGGTGGCGTTGATCTTGGCCACCCGGAGAACGCCATGCAGGACCCCACTGACCCGCTGCGCGACGGCAAACCAGACCTCGTGCCGATGATCGACTGCATCATGCTGCTGCTGCTCTTCTTCATCCTCACCACGAGATTCATTAGTGAGGACCAACAGATCGCCGCGCTGCTGCCGACCGACCAGGGGGCGCGCACGACTCCCGTGGTGGTGGTTGCCCCCCCGTCCGAGATCAACGTGGTGGTGACGCCGGGGGACCTACCACGCGGCCTGGATGAACACGGTTATCAAGCGGCATGGGATCGCCTGCTGCGCGTACGCGGGGCAGCGCCGATCCTGGCCGCCACCCTGCGCATCGGGGGCAGCGACCCGATCCTCATCAACGCGGGAGCGCTGGGTTCAAGCGACCCGCAGACAGCGATGCGGCAGATCAACGCCATCCACGCCTATATCGGACTGGAGCTGGCGGCACGCGAGCAAGCGGGTTTGCGCAACGAACAGCCGACAGTGAACATCCATTGCTTCAGCGGTCTGTCGTGGGGCTACGCATTAGCGGCCTACGATGCGGTACGCGCCTACGAGGGCACGCGACAGACGAACCCGGGGATCAGCTCAGGTCTCCTCGACGAACACCAGCGCACCGTGACCTTTGCGCCACCTCGTCTGCGCGGCATCGCACGGGAATACGGCCACGAACTGTGGGAGCTGCAACATCTGCGCTGACCACGGTCGACCCACGGTCATCGCCATCACCAACGACCGCACCACCGATGAGGACCGGTGGTGCGATGCTGACACGTCGGCTCCGGCAGGGCCGGAACACGAACCTCAGAGCGTGAGCTGATACCGTTCGGCGACGGTCCTCAGAATGCGCTTGTCCTTGACCGGCTCGTCCTTGGTGGTCTCGACGATCATGGTCATGCGCTGCGGGCCTTCACCGACCACGGGGCCCTTGCCGATCAGCCGCTTGCTGTTGAGCGGATTCATCTCCTTGGTCTTGAGGAAATCCTCCCAGGTCTTCTTGCTGCCGAAGACGTAGAGGCGACCGTCGTGGACCTCTTCCGCGTAGAAGGGTGACAATCCGCCGCCTTCCTGGAACGAACCGGGCTTGGGCGGCGTGGACGGGCTGGCGGCCGTACGGGCATCGCCGCCGCAACCGGCGGTGAGGGCGAGGACGGTGGCGAGGCCAAGGATGGCGAAACGGTTCATCGGAGTCTCCTGTGAGCGGGAGATGGTGAATACCCGCGTGAAACCGTTACCAGGAGTCGATGAAGAAATGATGAACTGCGACCTGCCCACGCCGGCGGACCTGCGGCGCTGGCGTGACGGGGTCTAGCCGTCGAGACAGCTCGCCTCATCGCCGATCGCCAAGCCGGCGAGTCGGACACAGTCGCGATTGGTCAGCACCCGACGTCCATGTCGCAGTCGTGGACTGATGGCGGATGGCGGCGGCTCCTGGCGCAGGCGGTCATTCACCCGCTGCACCAGCGCCAGGGCGTCGTTCCACCAGTCGGCCAGCGACGAGGTCGGGGAATCCATGGACGGCTGGATGGTAGGCATGACCGCTCTCCGCATGGGCAGTCTAGCCGCGACGGGTGAAGCGCTGGTGAAGGACCGCAGGCGCACTCGATGAAGGCGCCCTCCACTACGGTAAAGCCAAGATGATTGGCCGCAGAGGCGCAGAGGCGCAGAGGTGAAAAAGGCCCTGCTTTGCCTTTCCTCCGCGTCTCTGCGTCTCTGCGGCAGATTCTTCTTTGTGAGCGTAACGGCATTGGCGGTCCTCCGTGCCATCGCCAGGCTCCGATGCCCCCCTGTGACCGCTGCGGGAGGTTGCTAACGTCCCGCCCTCACCAGGAAGCACCCATGCGCATCGCCATCGCCTCGGACCACGCCGGCTTCGCCCACAAGACCCTGATCATCGCCGAGCTGAAACATCTGGGCCACGAGGTGCGTGATTTCGGCACTGACTCCGAGGCCACCTGCGATTACCCGCTCTACATCCGTCCGGCGGCGGAAGCCGTGGCCCGGGGCGAGTGCGACCGCGCCATCGTCCTGGGTGGTTCCGGCAATGGCGAGGCGATCGTCGCCAATCGCGTCAAGGGCGTCCGCTGCGCCTACGCCTTCAACCTCCAGACCGCGGCTTTGGGCCGCCAGCACAACGACGCCAACGCTATGGCCATCGGCCAGCGCATGGTCGACGCCCCCACCGCCCTCGAGATGGTGCGTGTGTTCCTCACCACGCCCTTCGAGGGCGGCCGCCACGTCAAGCGGATCCAGCTCATCGACGCCTGAGCGCATCGCATCGGGACGCTGGCACTCTCGTGCATACATGGGGTCGAGTGTGTGGTTGCATGCCGTGAACGCCGGACGACCGTCGCGGCGCGGAGGGCATCGCCATGCGTCTACTGCTCCTGGTGATGCTGGTCGGCTTCACCTTTTCCGAAGAGCAGCCGGCCGAACGCCAGCGGCAGGTGGATGCGGAGCTGGCGGAGAACACCCGTCAGCTGCACGCAGCATTCAGTGCGCGCGATGCGGCGCGCGAGGCGTCCCTCTACACCCAACGCCGCGACATCCTGGTGCGGCGGCGTGACCTGCGACCGCCATCGGGCAGACCGGCGAAGGTCCACCGCGGCTTCATCGAGAGTTTTCCCGCCGCACGGGTGAGCCTGCGGTATGCGGAGAACGTGAGCACCTCCTTGTGGGTCGGGACGGTCTTCAAGCGCGACGTCCGCGAGGCTTATGCGGCACTCCAGGTGGGCGACGAGGTCGAGCTGACCTTTACCGAAGAGCCGCACCCCTGGTCGGACACCGCCTATTCCGACGAACTGACCGGCGTCCGTCAGCTGGGACCCGGCAAGGCCATGGTCGAGACCATGGGCCTGAGCAGTTTCCCGCGCATAACCGGCTCGATCGAGGCCTCGATCCTGCGGGTCGCCGGCAGGCGGCCCGATGGCACCACCACCTACCTGGCGCTCATCCGCAACCTCTCGCGCGAGCCGCTGCGCATGGACGAGGGAGACGGGGTGAAAGTGCGCATCACCAATCACAACGATACGGAGCGGAAGATCGCGGCCAGCATCTCGCCCGCGCGCACCCTGCCGCCCGGCGAGGTCCTGACGCTTCAGATCGAGGTCGCTCCCCTGCCGCAACGGGCAACCTACATCGGCATCACCGTGACTTCACCCGACCATGGCGTGCTGGTGGGTGCCGCCTTCCCGGTGGTGCGCGACCTGGACTGAGCGCCGCCCACTCATCCCACCGCCCGGGTCTCCTCCAGGCGGTGCGGCATGAGGATGCCGTCCTCGACCAACTGGTCGAAACGCACCAGGCCCCAGGCGCCATGGGCGTATTCCAGCGCGGTGCAGTTCTCGACCCAATCGCCGCTGTTGAGGTAGAGCGGCCGCTGGTCGCCGACCGCGATGTGACGGATGGCCGGGTGATGGATGTGACCGCAGACGATGGTATCGAAACCACCATCCGCCGCGGTCTCGGCGCACATCTCCTCGAAGCGATCGATCCACGAGGTGGCTTGCGACAGGCGGTGCTTGACCGAATGGATGAGCGAGAGCGGGCGCCAGCCGAGCCTGCCGCGCAGACGGTTCACCAGGTTGCTGAGCCGCTCGAGGCGGTCGTAGCCCCACGACCCGACGCGCGCCAGCAGGCGGTGCGCGCCCATACGTTCATCACAATCGTCGCCATGGGTGATGAGGGTGCGCACCCCATCGATGGTCCAATCCAGACGATCGACCAGATGCAGTTGCCCGAAATCGAAACCGGCATTGCTGTAACGCCGCAGGGCGTGCTCATGGTTGCCGGTGACGTAGAACACCGGCACCCCGTTGGCCGCGAACTTGAGGATGCGTCGCACCACCTTGGTGTGGGTGTCGGGCCAGTAATGACGATTGAACTGCTGCATGTCGATGATGTCGCCGTTGAGCACCAGCTTGCCCGGCCGGATGCTCTTCAAGTAGGCGAGCAGATCCTCGGCCCGGCAGGCGGGCGTGCCCAGGTGCACATCGGAGACCACCGCGATATCGACGTGACGGCGATGGAAGGTCAGGTCCATGCGTGGCAGCCCAGCAGACTGGCGATGAGCACGGCGGCACTCGCCAGGCTGCCTCCGATCACCGCACCCATGATCACATCGCTGACGTAATGGAGGCCCAGGACCAGACGGGACAAGGCCACCAGGATGGTGAAGGGCACCAGCAGCCAGCACCAGGACGGATAGGCCGAACCGGCGATGATGGAGAAGCCGACCGCATGCAGGGTGTGTCCCGACGGGAAGCTGAAGCGATCGAGCGGCATGACCGTCAGCAACAGGCCAGGGGTGCTCTCGCACGGCCGCGGACGGTGGGTCGCGTGTTTGATGAGCTTGTAGACCGCGGTGGCCAAGGCTCCCGTCACCAGCATCACCAGCGAGACCACCAGGGCCCCGGTGCCGTAGTACACCGGCAGCAGCAGCATCAGCAGGAACCACACCCAGCCGTCGCCCAGGCGGCTGATCACGGCGAAGACCTCACCGGTCAGGTGGTGGTTGATGCGGTTGCAGCGCGAGCTCGCGGCGCGGTCCCAGGCGATGATGTGATGGCGACCAAACATGTCGGTATCCTCCTGCGGTCGGTTGCTGAGGTCGTGGCCGAACGATGACGCGTCCACCGTCAGGGCAGCATGGCGCCGGTTATCGAAGCTGGGATGAAGAGGTGGAGAATATCCCCGCAAGAGGCCTCGGCCGAAAGCGACTCGTCTGATCGGAAAAAGCCGGTCCAACCGCAGAGGCCGCAGAGGGCGCAGAGGCGAGACTCCCAGCTCTGCGGCCTCTGCGGCCTCTGCGGTTGGGCCTGTCTTCGATGATTCCTGCAGCAGGAAAACGCACCGCTGTGACGGAGCGGTCGTGCGAAATGCAGAGGTGGTACCGCGCGTCCATTCTTTCCTACCAATTCGCCAATTCTTCATAAGCCATTGCCATGCTACCGCACATGTTTCAACGAGCCGTCGCCCGTTCCTGTTCGCCGTTGCTGTCGTTCGCCGACCGCCGGCCGCAGGGAGCCGCGCTCGTCACCGCCCAGACCCGCACCCTCCGTCACCTCGTCGCGCGCCTGGCCGATCTTCCCGTCGGGCGCGGCTTCGGCCTCCACCGCCTGCCGCGTGATCACCGCCTGGTCGACGCTTTCCGGGCGCAGGTCGCCGAGACCACTTACGCCGACCACGCCGCGCTGATCGAACGCGTCGCCCGCGGCGAGCGCGACGTGATGTTTCCTGGGCGGGCGGTGGCATTGGCCCAGACCAGCGGCACCACCAGCAGCGAGGCCAGCGGCGAACGCTACATCCCGCAGGACGCCGCCCTGCTGCGCCACCACACGCGCGGCGGTTCGGCGTCATTCTTCCGCCTGCTGCAGGCGACCGGCGGTTCGTTGTTCTCTGGCCAGCTGCTGATGCTCGGCGGCTCCACCGCGCTGACCCCGAACGCGTCCGGCATCCCGGTCGGTGACTTGTCCGGGATCGTCGCGTCACGCGTGCCGGCGTGGCTGCGTCCGCTCTACGAACCCGGACTCGACATCGCTCTCGAAAGCGATTGGGAACGCAAGCTCGACCGCATCGCCCAACGCTGTGGCGAACAGGACGTGCGCCTGGTCAGCGGCATCCCGGCCTGGTGCCTGATGCTGTTCGACCGCCTGTGCCGCCATCGCGACCTCAGCCGCGCGCGCATCGTGTGGCCGAACCTCGGTGGCTTCATCCACGGCGGGCATGCCATCACGCCCTTCATCCCGAGCATGCGCGAACACCTCGCGCCCGACACCTGGATGATGGAGGTCTACCCCGCGAGCGAGGCCTTCATCGCCGTTGGCAGCCGCGCCTGGCGGCTCGACGAGGGCCAGCCGCCGCCACTCGACCTGCTCGCCGACCATGGCGTCTACCTGGAATTCGCCCCGCAGGACGGCGGCGCCACGGTGGGTGCCGCGGGCCTGGAGGCCGGCCGCATGTACCGCGTCCTGCTGACCACGCCCGCCGGACTGATCCGCTACCAGATCGGCGATGTGGTCGAAGGGGTGGCGCCCGGGCGCATCCGCGTCGCCGGGCGGATCAAGACCCGCATCTCGGTGTTCGGCGAACACGTCGAAGGCGTGCACCTCGATCAGGCCCTCGCCCATGCGTGCCAGGTGAGCCACGGCGAAGTGGCGTTCTATCACGTCGCGCCCTTCATGCCCGATCACACCACGCCCAGCGGTGGTCACGAATGGCTGGTGGAATTCGTCCGGCCACCCTCCTCGGCCACGGATTTCTGCAGCGCCATCGATCGCCATCTGCGCTCGCAGGTGTTGGACTACGACGCCCACCGGGTCGGCGGTCAGATCACCGCGCCGCGGCTGCGCATCCTGCCGCGTGGGACCTTCCACCGCAGCCTGGCGCTGAAGGGGAAACTCGGCGGCCAGCACAAGGTGCCGCAGGCCTGGAAGGATCGTACCATCGCCGATCAGCTGTTATCCGCCGCCCAGCAGTCGTCCGCCGCCCATCTGCTCGAGGGAGCCAACCATGAGTGAGATCCGCACCTTCCCAGGGCGTGGGCCCTTCCACTTCGTGTGCGTTCCCGGGCTGGTGCCCGACGGCCCTGAAACCTTCCTGCGCCAGTTGCCGCTGCTGCGCCGTTTCGGCGCGGTCTCGGTGGTGACCTATCCATATGATCGCTTCGATCTCGATGCCGAGCTCGCGGGTATCGCCCAGGCGATCACGCAGGCCCGCAGCGATGGCCGTCTGGTGGTGCTGGTCGGGGTCAGCGTCGGCGGTGGCTTCTGCATCGAACTGCTGCGCCGCGCGCGCGACGCCGGGACTCCGATCGAGCTGGCGGCCCTGGTCATGATCAGCCCTTTCACCTGCACCGCTGATCTCGCCCCCCTGCTGGGCCGCATCGTCAAGGGCGTCGAGCAGGAGGCCGATCGCGGCACCGAGGGTCAGCCGGGGCAGGCCCTGGAACGTGGCCGTGCCTTCTTCCGCGCCTTGGCGAGCAAGGCCATGGCGGCCAAGCCGCCGCTGAGCGGCTGGCGCTCGTTCTTCGCCCTGTTCACACCACAAGGCATCGCCGAGCTCGGTGAGGCGCAGTTGCGCGCGCGTATCGAGCGCACGCTGGAAGCGATCTCCGCTGGTGGTGGCACCGACCGCGTCTTGGCGCTGCGCAAGCTCGCTGGTCTCGACAGTGAGGCGCGTACGACCAGGCCGCTGACCACGGCGCCGACGCTGATCCTGTGGGGCAGCAAGGAACGCCACACCCTGACCATGGACGGCCCAGGGACGCGCGTGCTCTGCCGGCCCGACCTCGCCTCGCGGCACTTCCCGACCCTGGAGGTGCAGTGGGTCTACACCGCCGACGGCGAGGAGGTTCCACACGCCTCGTTGCTGAAGCACTCGCTGGCCTTCAACCGCCACCTCCGCCACTTCCTGCGTCGTCGCTCGCGCACCTTAGGCCTGCTGCCACGCATGGCCCTGCTCGCGCGCGCGGCGACGCCGATCTCGCTGACCGTTGCACTCTTCCGCACCGGATGATCACCCGAACCCACGGACCCCGATGACCGCACCCGCCACCATCCCCGTCCCGTCCACCACCTCCACCGATCGCTTCCATCAGCGCTTCTTCGACGCGATCTATGCGCGCTCCCTGCTTTACAACACCTGCTGGGAGGATCCCGCCCTCGATCGTCTGGCCCTGCGGCTCGGGCCCGACGACAACCTGATGATGATCACCAGCGCCGGCTGCAATGCGCTCGACTACGCGCTGCTGGCGCCCAAGCGCATCCACGCGGTCGACGCCAATCCGCGCCAGAACGCCCTGCTCGAACTCAAGCAGGCCGGCATCCGCCACCTCGACTTCGACGACTTCTTCAAGCTCTTCGGCGAAGGTTCCCACCCTGGGATCAGCGCGCTCTACCACGACCGCCTGCGCGGCGACTTGATGCCCTTCGCCCAGCACTACTGGGATGCGCGGCTGCACTGGTTCTCCGGCCGCGGCTGGCGCAACAGCTTCTACTTCCATGGCCTCTCCGGCCTGGTCGCGCGCATCGTCCGGCAATGTATCGGCATGAGCCGGGCCCTGCGCGGCGCCTTCGACGCCCTGCTCTCGGTCAAGGACCTCGACCAGCAGCAGCACATCTACGACACCGAGGTCGAACCGCGGCTATGGAATCGCGGCATGCGCTGGGCGATCTCGCGTCGCGCGACCATGAGCCTGCTCGGCGTCCCCTATCCGCAGGCGCGCGCGGTCGAAGGCAGCCATGCCGACGGCATCAGCGGCTTCATCCGCGCGTGCATCCGCACGGTCTTCCGCGACCTGCCGCTGTGGAACAACTACTTCTGGACGGTCTACCTGCGCGGCCGCTATACCCGCGACTGCTGCCCGGAGTACCTCAAGGAGGACAACTTCCTGGCCCTCAAGGGTGGCCTGGTCGATCGCATCATCCCGCACACCACGATGGTGACCGACTTCCTGAAAGCGGGCGGCGAACCGATCTCGCGCTTCATCCTGCTCGACCACATGGATTGGATGGCGCACTACCATCCCGCCGCGCTCGACGAGGAATGGCAGGCGCTGGTCGCACGCGCCGCCCCGGACAGCCGCATCCTCTTCCGCAGCGCCAGCGTCGAGCCGTCCTTCCTCGACGCCGTGCGCCTGCGGGACGGCCACGGTGTCCCCAACCTGCGGCTGACCGATCGCCTGCGTTTCGACCGCCCGTTGGCCGAGGCCCTGCACCAGCGCGACCGCGTGCACACCTACGCCAGCTTCCACATCGCCGAGCTGGTGCGCTGATGGCTGGCGATCTCGCGGTCATCCGCCAACTGCTGCGCGGCGAACCGCGCGGCGGCGATCACCAGGACCGCCTCGAACGCTTCTACGGTCCCCAGGCCGACGCGTATGACCGCTTCCGCGAACGCCTGCTGCATGGCCGCAAGGAACTGATCGAGGCCCTGCCGGTGGGTGCCGGCGCACACGTGGTGGAGCTGGGCGGCGGCACCGGCCGCAACCTCGAGTTCTTTGGCGATCGACTCGCCTCCTTCACCTCGCTGACCCTGGTCGACCTCTGCCCGGCGCTGCTGGAACGTGCGAAAGCGCGCTGCACCGCCAAAGGCTGGGATCACGTCCACTGCGTCACCGCGGACGCCACCCGCTTCGGCCCGGCGCAACCGGTGGACGCGGTCTACCTGAGTTATGCGCTGACCATGATCCCCGACTGGTTCGCGGCGATCGACAACGCCATCGCCATGCTGCGTCCCGGCGGCGTCCTGGGCGTGGTGGACTTCTACGTCGCGCGCAAACACCCGGCACACGGCATGCAGCAGCACGGACGGTTCACCCGCACCTTCTGGCCGCTGTGGTTCGGCCACGACGGCGTCCGCCCGAATCCCGACCACCTGCCGTACCTGCAGGCGCGCACGCAGCAGATCGATCTGGTCGAAGCGCGCGCACGCGTGCCCTACCTCCCAGGGCTGCGCTGCCCGTACTACCGCTACCTGGGCCGCAAGCCCACCTGAGCGTCGGCCTGGGAGCGCCGACTTCAGTCGGCCAGGGGCGGTTCCCCAGATCGCCCGGTGCAGATGCGATCCCCGGGACCGCCGGCTGCCAGCCGGCCAGGGGGCAATTTCCATAAGCCGAATTAACAAGAAAACGTCCTAAAAAATCCTGTTTACATTTGCCGCAGCCGGCATCGCCCTGCCCCAATACCAGGACAGCATGCGACAGAGCCTTATTTCTTTTTCCTCATCTTATTCAGCTCACCGACCGTAGCCGGTCTACTCAGTGAGTAGTACATCTCCTTGTCGGCCACGCTCCCGAGAAGGAAAATAATGGTGCCGTCAGATGTCACTGACAGTTCATAAACCAATTCACCATCATCCGCAGGCTTTTCGTTCGGATCGACCGCCACCGGCTCACCGCTGCGACGCTGAGCAGAAAGAATGTGCCATTTCGCAAACGCCGTAGTTTCGCTGACGGCTTCCTGGGGAGACTGCACCACATAGACGATGGTCCCATCCGCTTCCCTTATTGGGCGGATGCCTTCCTGACTTGGCTTCAAGCTGAAGAAGCCGGAGAATCCGTCCGCGACGATCAATCTTATCTGTACTGGTTCTTCCTTTCCACATGCGGTCGCCAGGAGGGCCGTCAATGCGGTAAGGAACAGGAGAGCAGCGGACCAGCATGAGCCCTTCCTCACAAGAGTACGCCTCCACTCGATCAGACTCGCGATCCTACCACAACCCTCCGGTTCCCAGGATCGAAGGACTCGAGGGTGAGCTTCGCTCGATCCCGGGGCCACTGATGAACCAGGCCGCCACGGGGTGTGGCCCTGAGGACCCAGGTCGAGGTCTCGGCGGGTTCCCATCCAGACCCGCTCACACCTGCGGCGTCGGAGAATATGCCCCACTCCGCGTCTAGACCGCCACCGGCGTCAACCAATGCCGATACGCCTCGTTGCGCCCATAGACCGCGTCTTCGTAGGCTTCCTGCAGCCGGGTGGTCAGCGGGCCGCGGCCGCCGTCGCCGAGTACGCGTTTGTCGATCGAGCGGACGAAGCTGACCTGGCAGCCGGTGCCGACCAGGAAGACTTCGTCGGCGAGGTAGAGTTCGGTGCGCGCGATGGCGCGCTCGACGTAGGGGATGCCGCGATCCTTGGCGAGCTGGAAGATCGCCTTGCGGGTGATGCCTTCGAGGATGTCGGCGCTGCGGTCGGGGGTGATCAGCACGCCGTCGCGGACGATGAAGATGTTCTCGGCCGAGCCTTCGCAGACCTGGCCGCGGTCGTTGAGGAAGATCGCTTCGTCGTAGCCGTTGATCAGCGCCTCGCTCTTGGCGAGCGCGCTGTTGAGGTAGCCGCCGGTGGCCTTGGTGCGCCCAGGCAGGGCGTTGTCGGGAATGCGGCGCCACGAGGAGACGCAGACGTTCAGGCCCTTCTCGGCAGAAAAGTATTGGTCCAGCGGCTGCATGTAGAGCAGGAAGCCGTCCGGGATGTTGACCAGCACCGGGCCGAGGCTGGTGCCTTTCTTGTAGACCATCGGGCGCAGGTAGATGTTCTGCTTCGGCGTGTTGGCGCGGATCGCCTGGATGGCGATCTCGTTCATCTCGCTGACCGAGGGCGCGCGCATCAGCAGCATGTGGGCATTGCTGTGCAGGCGTTCGAAGTGCTCACGCAGGAACAGCAGGTTGAGGTGCTGGCCGTTCCAATAGCCGCGGATGCCCTCGAAGCAGCCGGTGCCGTACTGGAAGGCATGGGTGTTCACCGGGATCTGACATTCGTTCAGGGGCTTCCAGATGCCGTTGAGGTAGGCCAGGGTGGTATTGACGGGATCGGTCACGGAGCGCCTCGGATGCGGTGGGGAGGCGGAATCTAGGTGGATGTGGCCATAACTCCAGCCCACGCAGCGAGCGCGGCGGCAGGTCGAGGGGAAATGCCGGCGCCGCACCGTGGCGTTGAGCGACCTGGGGACGGCGCCCGCCCGGCCCGCCTCCGGCTTCCGGCCGGGCCCTGCGACCTCCTTCTTAACCCTCTCCGCCAAACAGTTTGACCAACCGTTGCAGGCCGCTAGACATACGCCCCCCTGCGAGAGCCCCTTCCATGACCCTGGTCAATACCCAATACGCTGAAGCGATCGCCAAGGTCGGCGGTTACTACAACTTCGTCACCATCATCAATCGCCGCCTGAAAGAACTGAACAACGGCCAGCCGCCGATGGTGATGCCCCCGACCGACAAGAACTACGACAAGATCGACCTCATCGTCAAGGAGATCGAAGCCGGACTCCTGATCCTCAAGGTGGTCACCTGAGCCGTTGAGCTCCAACCCTGGCGGTTACCCGTCTTGTGCCTTCCGCCAGCGCTCTAACCTGCGACCCGCACAACCACTCCTGTTTCATCCGCACATCACCCCAATAGACCTGAAGGGCCAACGAGGCCGCTATGCAAACCACTTTTGTGAAGAATGAGAACGTCGTCCACGGCTGGTACCTCGCCAGCGCCAAGGGCAAGGTCCTCGGACCGCTCGCGGTGAAGGCCGCGACCGCCTTGATGGGCAAGTACAAGAACGACTGGACGCCCAGCACCGATGCCGGCGACTACGTCGTGATCACCGATGTCGAAGGCCTGGTGTTCACCGGCAACAAGATCGTCAAGAAGATCTACCGCTACCACACCGGCTTCGTCGGCGGCATCAAAGAGATCCCGCTCGGCGTCATGCATGAGTCGAAGCCCGAAGAGGTGTTCTACCTCGCGGTGAAGCGCATGCTGCCCAAGACCATCCAGGGCCGGAACCAGCTGAAGCGCCTGAAGATCTACAAGGGCTCGGCCCACCCGCACATCGGCCAGGGCCCCAAGCCGCTGCCCTGAGGCACTGATGTGGCACTGATGTGGCACTGATACCGACTGTGGCGACACCGCCACGCCGGCATCTGACACGATCCTGATATCACCGACACCCTGGCGGGTCACCGCCAGGGTGTCGGCGTTCATGCAGGGTCCGCGCTCGCCGCGCCAGCGCCCGCGGCTGGGCGCTGGCACCGTGGGCGAGACGCCGTTGTGCAGCGGCGGTATACCAAATGGCCGACAGTGGCCGCCTCTTTAGACGCCGCAGGGCCACCACGCTGGCCGCATTCACCCCGACTTCATCGCCGCGCCGCACCACTCTTCATCGACGGCCTCACCATCGCGGCACACCTTTTCGCAAGGAGCCGTCCATGGCCATCTCGCGTCGATCCTGTTCCCTCACCCTGCTCGCCATCGCCAGCGCCTATGCGGCCGAGACCGCGCCGTACCTGGTTCCCACCGCTGGTTCGCCAGCGACCGTCAGCGTGATCAAGACCGTCGGCGAAAGCGGCACGACAGGGACGCGGATGGCCGGACTGGCCGACGGGCTCGGCGCCTTCGACAATGGCGACGGCACCTTCACGCTGGTGATGAACCAGGAGCTCGGAGTGAACATCTCCGGACCGGTGCCCGGCCCGGCTGGCGTGGCCAGCCCGCTTGGTATTTTGCGCGCCCACGGCAACGCCGGCGCGTTTGTCTCCAAATGGATCATTTCCAAGGACAATCTGACGGTGCTGCACGGCGAGGATTTGCTGAAGAACAACGCCAGCGTTTTCCTGAGCGACAACTTTCCCGCTACGGGGACCGCTCACACCGGCTTTCTGCCCGGCGACACGACGGTGATCGCCCGGCTCTGCTCGGCTGACCTCGCGGCTCCCAGCGCCTACTCGTGGATCGACCCGACCGACGGCACGCTCTACGGCACGAGCGCGCGCATCTTCCAGACCGGCGAGGAGTCCGG
>JANPIY010000517.1:0-6309 GCA_031425255.1 Planctomycetota bacterium | reverse complement strand
CATCGCCTTTGGGCTGCATCCACACTAGCCGGAGTGGGCGTTGCGTTCTGCTGAGAGGGATTCGCGCGCATCAACGTTGATACACACGATCGGCCTCTTCATCCCGATATCTTCACGGCCGACGGAGATAGAAATCCACGTGGTGATCGGTGCCGTCCGCTTCGCGCACCGTCAAAATGGCTTCCCGCGTCGCCGTGGTCAGCGTCGCCAGCGGCACGTCGATCGTCGCGGTGACGCCGACCCGTTGATTCGGCGGCAGTTCGATCACCTCCGGCTGCATGATGATGCGGCAGCCGAGTTCCGGGGGCAGGTGCAGGGTGACGTTGCGCGCCTCACCGGTGCGGTTGACCAGCGAGAGCTTCAGCCACTGGCGCACCACGCGTTGGCCGCCGGCCTCGGTCTCCACCGGCAGCAATTCACTGCGCAACACCACCGTGCGGATGTCCTCGCGCCAGACCAGGCTGGTAGCGAAGATCACGCTGAGTGCGGTGACCAGCACGGCGTACAGCACTGTGCGCAGGCGGATCACCTTGCGCTTGCCGCCGGCGAGTTCGACCTCGCTGCGGAAGCCGATGAGGTTGATCGGCCGGTCGAGCTTGATCATCACCGAGTCGCAAGCGTCGATGCACGCCGTGCAGTGGATACATTCCATCTGGCTGCCGTTGCGGATGTCGATGCCGGTGGGGCAGACCTTGACGCACAGGCCGCAGTCGACGCAGTCGCCGGTGACCTCGCTGGGTTTGCCGCGCGGTTCGCCGCGTTTGGGATCGTAGGCTACCACCAGCGAGTGCGGGTCGAGCATCGCCGCCTGCAGCCGGCCATAGGGGCAGACGATGGTGCAGGTCTGTTCACGGAACCAGGCGAAGTTGAAGAGGATGAGTCCCAGGCTGATGCCATAGAACACTGCCGCGTTGGGATGGGCGACGACGTCGAGGAAGATGCCGTAGCTGAACGCCTGCGGCCCGGTGAAGAGCATCGTCGCGGTCGCCGCCAGCAGGGCCGAGACCAGGGTGTACGCGGTCCACGACAGCAGCTTGCGCCAGGCGCCGCCGAGCTTGCCGCGGGCGCGGTTCAGACGTTTGACCGCCGGGCCTTCGAACAGGCGTTCGAGCGGGCGATAGACGGTCTCGAGGAAGACGTTGTGCGGGCAGAGCCAGCCGCAGAAGAAGCGTCCGACCAGCGCCACCAGCAAGGCGGTGCCGACGATGAAGATCAGGATGAGGATCAGCAGGTACCAGAAGTCCTGCGGCCAGAAGACCTGGCCGGCGACGGTGAACTGCTGGCGGGGGATGTTCAACAGCAGCGCCGGCCGGCCGCCCACGCTGAGGTAGGGCAGCGCGAGGTAGAACGCGATCAGCCCGAAGGCCAACAGGACCCGCCGGACACGCCAGACGCCCATGACTAGGTGGACGTGCAGCCAATGGCGGCGGCCTTGGCTGTCCACTGACGCCATCACCGAGCGGAAGTCGCTGCTGTTGCCCGGTGCGTTTGCCATGGTTGGTAGGACCCGTCAGTACGTGATCGGGTCTTCCTTCTCCTTCGCCGCTTGCGGGCGCATTCCTGGTTTCTCACCTTCGCGATTGAGGCTTACGATGTAGCAGGCGATGGCTTCGATCTCATCGCCTTTCAAGGTCACGTTCTGCGGCGGCATCAGCGGCAGCCGGCCATGGGTGATGGTCTCGATCATCGCCGTCATGCTCGATCCATAGATCCAGTACTTGTCGCGCAGGTTGGGCCCGATCAGACCGGTCAGTTCTGGACCATGGCAGGTGAAGCAGAGGGTTTTGCTCATCAGCCCCTTGCCCTTGGCGATGATTCCTGGGTCCTTGCTCAGCAGACGGAGATCGGCCTCGGATTTGACACCTTTGGCCAGCTCCTGCTCTTTCTCCTGCTTCTTTTCAACGACCTTGGCGTATTCGAAGCGGTCAGCATCCTGCTTGGTCAGCTCACCCGTCCAGAAATGGAAGTTGAAGACGTACCACACCGCGAAGGCCGTCGACAGGTAGAGCGTCCACAGCCACCAGCGCGGCAGGCTATTGTCGTATTCGGTGATGCCGTCGAAAGCGTGCG
Organism: Planctomycetota bacterium; assembly: GCA_031425255.1. Taxonomy (GTDB): domain Bacteria; phylum Planctomycetota; class UBA11346; order UBA11346; family UBA11346; genus BOG-1363. The sequence continues at coordinate 4,239 of JANPIY010000517.1, read as the reverse complement.
AACGTTCCTGGTCGATGCTCTCGCCATGGGTGGGAGCGAAGTCAGACATCGACGGTCCCTTTCACCGCGGCATTGATCATGGCGTGGCAGGTGAGACGGCTCATTTGGCCGCCTTGCCTGCCGCGGATGGCTTGTTGAGGTCGGTACCCAGACGTTTGAGGTAGGCGATCACGGCGATGATCTCCTTGTTCTCGAGACCTTCGAGGGTCTTGAACTTCTCGACCTGGCGCAATTCATCGGCGATGACCTTGGCCTGGCTCTGCGCATCCTTGACCGCGTGGCGGATCTCGTCTGCGGAGTACGGGGTATTCATCGGGAAGCTGGCCAGGACCTGGAATTTGCGCTCGAGGCTGGAGAGATCCATATCGTCGCTGATCAGCCACGGGTAGTTGGGCATGATCGATCCCGGCGAGACCGAGCGCGGACGCTCCATGTGGTCGTAGTGCCAGGCCGCGCCGGGTTTGAGCACACCCTCGCGGGCGAGGTCGGGGCCGGTGCGCTTGGAGCCCCACAGGAACGGCCGGTCATAGACGAACTCGCCGGCGCGCGAGTATTGGCCGCCGTAGCGTTCCATTTCAGCGCGCAGGGTGCGGATCATCTGGGTGTGGCAGACCGAGCAGCCCTCGCGGATGTAGATGTCGCGACCGGTGAGCTCCAGCGGGGTGTAGGGGGTGACGGTGGCGATGCGCGGCGCGATCGCGCCCTGGATGATGGTCGGCGCCAGTTCGAAGGTGCCGCCGATGGCCAGCACCAGGATCGACAGCCCGACCAGCGCCGTCGGCCACCGCTCGACCAGGTCGTGCAGGGCGTTGGTCTTGTTGCCGAGACCCTTCTGGCGCAGTGCGCCATCGACTTCGAGGCTGACCGCGCGGCTGGCATGGACCAGGGGGGCGGCCTGGACGACGTCGTCCGCCAGCGCCGGCGCGTTGGCGATGGTGCGCCAGATGTTGATCGCGCACAGGATCATGCCGGTGAGGAACAGCAGGCCGCCGCCGAAGCGCACCCAGTAGAACGGCACCACCGCGTTGACGATCTCCATCCAGTCGGTGTAGGCCAGCCGGCCGCTCTCGTCGAAGGCCAGCTGCATCGATCCGGCGGTGATGCCGGCGATCCACATGGCGATGGCGTAGGCGCCGATGCCGATGGTGGCGAGCCAGAAATGGACGTTGGCCAGACCTTCCGACCACAGCCGGGTCTTGTACATCTTCGGGACCATCCAGTAGATCATGCCGAAGGTGATCAACGCGACCCAGCCCAAGGCGCCGTTGTGCACGTGGCCGATGGTCCAGTCGGTATTATGCGATAGCGCATTGACCTCGCGGATGGCGAGCAGGCAGCCTTCGAAGGTGGCCATGCCGTAGAACGTCACCGCCGCGACCAGGAACTTCAGCACCGCGCTTTGGCGCACCTTGTCCCAGGCGCCGCGCAAGGTCAGCAGGCCGTTGATCATGCCGCCCCAGGAGGGGGCGATGAGCATGACGCTGAAGGCCACGCCCAGGGTCTGTGCCCATTCCGGCAGCGCGGTGTGCAGCAGGTGGTGGGGACCAGCCCAGATATAGATGAAGATCAGCGACCAGTAATGCACGATCGACAAGCGGTAGCTGTACACCGGGCGCTCGGCCGCCTTTGGGATGTAGTAGTACATGATGCCCAGGAAGGGCGTGGTCAGGAAGAAGGCCACCGCGTTGTGGCCATACCACCATTGCACCATGGCATCCTGGATACCCGCATAGACCGGGTAGGATTTGAACAGGGTGACCGGGTATTCGACCGAGTTGACCACGTGGAGCATGAAGATGCCGAGCCAGGTGGCGATGTAGAACCAGATGGCGACGTAGAGGTGGCGCTCGCGACGGTTGAAGATGGTGCCGAAGAGGTTGAGGCCGAAGGCGACCCACACCGACAACAGTGCGATATCGATCGGCCATTCGAGCTCGGCGTACTCCTTGCCGGTGGTCAGGCCGAGCGGCAGGGTCACTACGCCGGCGACGATGACCGCCTGCCAGCCCCAGAAATGGAAAGCCGAGAGCTTGTCGCTGAACATCCGCGCCTTGAGCAGGCGTTGCAGCGAGTAGTAGATGCCGGCGAAGATGGCGTTGCCGGCGAAGGCGAAGACCACCGCATTGGTGTGCAGTGGGCGGAGGCGGCCATAGGTCAGCCACGGCAGGTCGAGGTTGGCGGCCGGGAAGGCCAGCTGCAGGGCGATGGTCACGCCCAGGGTCATGCCGACGATGCCCCAGACCAGGGTCGCGATGACGAAATTACGCGTCCACCGGTTGTCGTAGGCGAAGGTTTCGAGGTTGGCTGCCGGCGCAGCAGAAGGCTCACTCATGGGGCGCTCGGTCATCTCGGATGGCTGCGGGCCGGGGGTCCGACCCTGGGGAGGCGGGAAACTAGCGATCACCGGCACGCCGGCAATCGGATAACCATGTCCGATAATAGACGTCTGCATGGGACGGGTGTTGCTCCATACGAGGACAGCATTCAACAGCCGTGGAAGGATGGTGGGGGAAGGCAGCCAGGGGGGCCGGCTGTACACCAGCAGCGATCCTCAGCCTGCCGCTCCGGATCTACGGGCTGCTCCCACTCAACTCCGCTCCGACGACCTCAACGCCCATGGCGGGTGGAGCGTAAAGATGCTGCCGAGCCCACCCCCGATCGGGGGATGTCCTTTCCGTTCAGCACACCCAAGCTCACCCCATGCGCACGTCGACGGTTTCCTTGATGCCTGCCCTCCTGCTGGTGCTGGCGGGTCTGCTTTCCGCAGGCGACACCCTACCCGATTACCGCTTCCGCGTCACCACCCTGCTGGAGGGCCTGGCCCAGCCGATGCAGCTCAAGCTGGCACCGGATGGCCGCATCTTCTTCAACGAGTACAACGGCAAGCTGCGCATCTGGAATCCCAGCACCCGTGCGGTGGTCGAGGCCGGTCAGCTCGAGGTGTTCACCGGCCAGGAGAACGGCTTCCTGGGCTTCGCCCTCGACCCGAAGTTTGCCGAGAACCACTGGATCTACTGCCTGCACTCGCCCAAGGGTTTCGCCGGCCAGCACCTCAGCCGATTCACCATGCAGGGCGACCGCCTCGATCTCACCAGCGAGAAGGTGCTGCTCGCCTTCGCCGAGCAGCGTAAGGAATGCTGCCACCACGCCGGCTCGGTGCAGGTCGGTCCGGATGGCTGCATCTACATCTCCACCGGCGACAACACGCATCCGCATGGCGATTCTCAGGGCTACGCGCCGATCGATGAACGCGAAGGCAAGGAGCCCTGGGACGCCCAGAAATCCGCCAGCAACACCAATAGCCATTCCGGCAAGATCCTGCGCATCCGGCCCAAGCCGGATGGCACCTATGAGATTCCCCCGGGCAATCTCTTCCCCCCGGGAACGGCGAAGACCCTCCCCGAGATCTATGTCATGGGCTGCCGCAATCCCTGGCGCATGAACATCGACCAGCAGACCGGCATCGTCTATTGGGGCGAGGTCGGCCCTGACGCCGGTCAGGACGGCGCGCGCGGCTCGCGCGGCTACGACGAGATCAACCAGGCACGCAAGGCTGGCAACTTCGGCTGGCCCTATGTCGTCGGCAACAACGTCCCTTACGCGGACTACGACTACACCACCAAGCAGGCCGGCGCGCTCTTCGATCCCCTGCATCCGTTCAACGAAGGCCCCAACAACACCGGCCTGCGCGAGCTGCCGCCAGCGCAGCCGGCGATGATCTGGTGGCCCTACCAGAAGCCGCGCGAGTTCATCGAGATGGGCGAGGGGGGCCGCACCGCCTGCGCCGGTCCGGTGTTCCGCTGGAAGCCCGAGTTCGAACGCACCGGCGGCCTGCCCCAGGAACTCGACGGCTGCCTACTGTTCTGGGATTGGGAGCGTCCGACCATCCGCTGGGCGCGCTTGGATCAGGACTCGCATTTCAAGGGCATCGAGCCCTTCACCGCCGCCGTCGTCACCGGTAACAAGGCCGAGCAGATCGAGCGGCTGAAGCCGTTGATCGCCGCTGGCGCGACGCTGCTCAAGCGGCCGGTCGATGCCGCCTTCGGGCCCGACGGCATGCTTTATATGCTCGACTACGGCGAGACCTGGGGCGTGAACGCGGATGCCAAGCTGGTGCAGATCAGCTACCTGCGCGGCAACCTGCCGCCGGTGGCGAAAGCTGCGGCCGAGCCGGGCTCGGGACGTGAACCGCTGACGGTGCAACTCTCGAGCGCCGGCTCACGGGATCACGAAGGGGAT
>JANPIY010000516.1:0-1681 GCA_031425255.1 Planctomycetota bacterium | reverse complement strand
TCGACCATCAACCCTCGCGCCTGACGATGACGACGACACGATTCGACCATCTTGGCGAAAGTGAAGACGTCGGTCAGCGGTGGCGCGGCTTTCGTGCGTGGTGGTGTTGGTGTTGGATCAGTGAGAAGACGGGGCATGGAGTCACCACGGGTGGGGTTGAGCGGGAAGTTCTTCGACCAACGCGCCAAAAACGGGATGGCGGCGACGGACCACTGCTGGCCAGGGTTCGCCACCGCAATCCACCAGCACGCGTTCGCCAAGCAGGAGGGTCGCGCCAGTGGCGGACTCCGCTGAACGCTGGCCGTTGCCGGCGGTCAGCACGGTCACGAGTTCATCACTGGCGATGACCGCCACGCGCGGTGCGGGCTCACCAGGGAAGCGCAGTGATGCTATTGGGGAATGGGGCATGGATGCGCGTCGCGCACGTCGTGCGTATTCAGGGGGTGAAAGAGACCCGGCGGGATGTGCGCCGGGTCTAAGAATCTTGGAGAGTTCAGTTGGTTATGTCGTCATCGTAGTCATCGTCATCGCTGGGCAGATCGTCGGTGTCCTCGTCATCGTCGTCGAGATCTTCACGGTAGACGCGGCGCGTGATGGTCTCTTCGACCAGACGGCGGTTGGGGATGGGATTCATGATGCCTCCGTGCCCGTGATGGGCGGTGGTGGGGTTATGGACTGCTGACTGTGATCGGGATCCCACCGTGCTGCATCAGCGGCACGGATGAACCAGACGAGTTTGCCGCCTTTGGTGTTCCGGCGGCTTGCAGGTAGTTGGCCGTGGGCCAAGGCGTCCAAGACGCGGGAGAGGCGACAGCGCTTGAGGGAGCGCACCTCGGACGGCGTCATCAGCCGTTCGGATTCCGCCCGGGCGCTGGAGAGCATGCCAGGGAGGCGATGAACGAGTTTGGCGAGCAGTGCCTCGGCCACCTGCTCAGCGAAGGCATGGTCGTCGGTGACCACCTGGACGCGGCTCATGGCCACACCTCGACCAGCACCGTGGTCAGGCGTGTGACCTCGGTCGCCGGGATCAGCCACGGCTGACGACCGGGGCCAGTGCCGCGGATCGCGCCGCGCACGAAGCCGCGACGGCACCAGCGGTGGATGGTGGAGAGATGCCGATCAGCAGCGCGGGCAAGCGCGGTGGCCGGAAGGTAGGGGTCGTGAGCGGTCGTCATCGGGGCACCTGTCGAGCACGTCGTGCACAGGGTGCCGGTCTACCGAACCGCAATCGGGTTGTCATTCAGGATGACGAATGTGGGTTCCTTGCGGGCTTGGTGCGTGCTGAAAGGGTGCTTCTTGGGTGATTCGGTGAACGCCTGCCGAGCGCACCATCCGAAAGCGCTCGGTACAGGTTCGGTATCGAACCCGGAACCTAGTTGCACATTTGTTGCACGATCGGTCATTGTTGGCCGCAGGCTTAAAACGAAAAACCCCGGATTGCTCCGGGGTTTTCGTGGCGCTTGGCCGTACGCGCCGCTCAGGCGTCGTAGTAGAGGTAGAATTCGTACGGATTCGGACGCAGCTTCAGCGGTTCGACTTCGTTCTCGCGCTTATAGCTGACATACGCCTCGATCATGTCCTCGGTGAAGACGTCGCCGGCGGTGAGCCAGGCCTTGTCCTCTTCCATGGTGTCGAGCGCTTCTTCCAGGCTCTTGCAGGTACCTGGGATCTGCGCCAGTTC
>JANPIY010000515.1:0-16833 GCA_031425255.1 Planctomycetota bacterium | reverse complement strand
GCCGCTCGGGTTCGCAGATCCGCCGTCGCATCTACGCTAAGGTCGCCGACTACCTCGCGACCCTGGCCTCGCCGCCCACCCGGCGCGCCTGGCTCGCACAGACCGACATCATCTTCGAGAGCGTGGTGGTGGTCGAGCCCGGCGACGAGGGCGCCTCGCGCTGGTGGACGCGTCAGGAGATCGCCGACGCGCTGCCGGCGGGGCGGGCGATGGTGCCCGAGGACGCGCCGCTGGAGGGCACGCCCGACCGCTTCGTGCTCGCCTCCGGTCCCGACGGCGTGTCGCTGGCGCGCCTGCCGACCAGCGCGTGCGCGCGGCGCATCGTGCCCACCGGCACGCAGGCGACGGCGCTCGCCGGGCTCACCATCACCAGCCTCGACGTAGGCACCAACCGCGGCAGCGCGGCGCGCGGCGACGAGGTCGGCACGCTCAACGCCACCTGGAACCTGCCGCGCGACTGGAGCACCGACGCGCCGACGGTGGCGGTGCCGCTGCTGGCGGTGGGGCCGTACGCCGCCAGCCCAGGACCGCTGCCGCCGCTGCCGGCGCACTACGCCCACCTCAGCCCGGTGCAGTTCGATCGCATCACGGTCGGCGACAACGGCATCGAAGCCGACGGCCGGCTCGATCCCTCGTTGTCCCTGATCGCCGGCCACCCCATCGACGTCACCCTGCGCGGCGACGAGCTCGCCTTCAGCACCACCATCGGCGCCGGCAGCATCAACGTGCCGATCCCCGGTGTCACCATCGACGCCGCGACGCTGACGCTGTTCTACTCCACGCGGCGCGGTTTCGGTGTGGGCGGCGGCGTCGAGTTCAGCCTGGGCAGCTTCGCCACCGGCAGCATCGAGGCTTCGGCCTCCACCAGCGGCGGGCTGGCCTTCACCGGCACGCTTGACTTCGACAGCACGCTGTTCGATCGCGCCTCCATCACCGTCGCCTACCGCGAGGGGCGCTGGAGCTTCACCGGCACGGTGGCGATCACCACGCCGGGACGCATCCCAGGGGTGCGCTCGGCCGAGCTCACGGTCAACACCGGCGCGGACGGCTGGAGCCTCCTCGGTACCGTCGAGCCGATGATCCCAGGCATCCGCTCGGCCAGCCTGGGCATCCGCCAGGGCGAGAACGGTTGGGAGTTCAGCGGCGACCTCGCCTTCGCCGACCACCCGCTGATCGCCAACGGCCGCATCCACGCGGTGCTCGCCCAGCGCGGTGGGCGCTGGACGGTGGCGGCCGATGGCTCGGCCGACCTGCGCATCCCAGGGATCCCGACCAGCGTGCGCGTGAGCTACGACGACGGCACCTTCACCGCCGAGGCCACCGTACACTTCGCGCGCGGCATGCTCAGCGGCGAGGCGACCTTCGGCATCACCAATGCGCCGCCGCCGGGCGATGATCCCGCCGGCGGCACCAGCGGTGGCGGCGCGCCGGCCGCCACACCCGCCGCCAGCGAGGATGCACCGCTCATGCTCTATGGCGGCGGCAGCGGCTCGCTGCGGCTGGCGCCGTGGCTGGCGCTCGACATCGGCTTCCGCCTGCTGCCCAACGGCGAAATCGAGGTCAGCGGCGGCTTCCACCTGCCGGCCGCCATCGACCTGGTCGAGGCGCGGCGTTTCGAGCGCGAACTCTTCGCCATGCGCATCGACATCCCCATCGTCGGGATCTCGGTCGCCGGCCAGCGCATCGGCATCTTCGCCACCATCGGCGGTGCGCTCAGCGCCGAGGCGGTGCTGGGACCGGTGCAGCTGCGCAACCTCGCGCTGGAGATCACCTATAATCCCTCGCACGAGGACCAGACGCACATCACCGGCAACGCCGAGGTGGTGGCGCCGGCCGAGGCCGGCTTGACCCTGGCGGTGGATGGCGGCCTCGGCGTCGGCATCCCGCTGGTCTCGGCGACCGCCGGCCTACGCGTCACCGGCCGGCTCGGGTTGAGCGGCGCCGCGCGCGCGGCGGTGGACGTCGATTGGACCCCGACCCAGGGCCTGGCCATCGACAGCGTCGCCGAGGTGCTGGTGCAGCCGCGCCTGAGCTTCGACGTCACCGGCTTCGTGCTGGTCGAGCTCGACCTGTGGGTGACCGAGATCGAGCTGTTCCGTGAGGACTGGGACCTGGCCTCGTTCGAATTCGGTTCGGCGCTGACCTTCGGCGTGCGCTTCCCGCTGCGCTACCGCGAAGGCCAGCCTTTCGAGCTGTCGCTCGCCGACGTCGAGTTCATCGCGCCGGAGATCGATGTCCCCGATGTGCTGTCCGGACTGATCGACCAGATCACTGGCGAGGCGGAGGAGGTCGACACCGACGATTAGCCTAGGAAAAACAGGTTCTTCGGGGTGATCAGTGGGAGCATTGCAGTCAATGAGAGAGGATCGGCCGCAGAGACGCAGAGTCGCAGAGACGAAAAGCGCCTGTTCTTGTCTTTCTCTGCGTCTCTGCGGCTCTGTGGCCAGCTTTTCTCCAAGTGATCCCGAGATCGGACGACGTGCTTGAGTTTTTCAACCCACCTATCTCGCCGAAGAGCCAAAACAGTGCGGGGTGCGAGGTAGGATGAGACGAGGTCTGCTTCGGCGCAGCGGCCAGAAACGTGATCAGTCCTTGTCGGGCTCGACGTCGTAGGTCTTCGGGCCGCCCTTGCCGAGCGTCGGCTTGCCCAGCGGCATGCGTTCATCGGGCTTGAGGCCGGGAAAACCACCAGGTGGGAAGGCTCCGCCGGGAAAGCCGGGGAAACCACCCAGGGGGAAGCCGCCGCCGGGAAAACCGCCAGGGAAGTTCTTGCCGAGCGCGCCGCTCATGGCGCGCTTCGCCAGGCTGGCGGCCAGGATCATGCCGAAGCGCGAGAACAGTCGTTGGATCGGCGGCAGCTGCAGGAGCAGGCCGATGACGCTGGTGATGAAACCGGGGACGACCAGGAGCAGGCCACCCAGCACACCGATGAGTCGCGCGCCAACCTGGCCGGTGACGAAGGACGGCGCCAGCCGCTTGATATGGAACTGCATGACCTTCACCCCCACCACCGAGAGGACGATGAGGATGAGGATCGGAGCGAGGATGTCCTTCATCAGGTCCATCACCACCAGCAGGACATAGAACTCCACGCACAGCAGGGCGATGACCAGCAGGATGCCGAGACAACCGAAACGACGCATGGGCTACCTGGGGGAAATCGGCGGCGACGGTTATTCGTCGGCGCTGGACTGTTCGATGCTGTTGATGCCGGCGGCCAGGCAGGTGTTCACCACCATGTTCTTGTTGGCCTCGCTGGCGCCGACCTGGGTGGCGACGCGGGCATAGACCCGCGTGGTGCGGCCGATGTCGCGGCGGTTCTCGTCGGCGATGCGCTGGATCTCATCCTTGAGCTTGGCCGCGCTCATGAGCTCGCGGTTCACTTCGTAATTGCCGTCGGCGAGGACCCGGATGTTGAGGTAGGGAACCGGTTTGCGGTCGTCTTCGCAACCGCCGAAGAGGACCGCCAGGAGGATCAGGCCAAGCAGCGATGACGGCGACCCGCGCATCAGCGCACCAGGATGGCGGGACGCTGGTAGGTGCCGCCCTTGGGCAGCTTCACCGTCAGCGTCGGCCAGCTGGGCGAACAGGCGGTGATCACGGTCTTGGCCTGACCATCGATGATGAAGGTGTCTTCACTCTTGGTGCCGGTGATGGAGGGATTCCAGGCCACGGCCTGGTGATCCTGGATCTCCAGCTTGGCGTCCGGCGTGACGATCAGGTCGCGCCCGGCATAACCGGTGGGGCCGCCCTGGTGGTGCAGCTCCCACTCCTTGGGATGACCGACGGTCTTGTACATCGCGATGCCGGCCTTGAGTGCATCGCCCCAGGTCGCTCCTGGAACCGTGGCGTCCCACAACGCGGCTTCGATCTTGCACGAGGCTTCGTGGCGGGCGACCAGGTCGGGTGAGATCGGGCCGAAATGGACGCTGCGGGTGAGGCTGGCGATCAGGCCACCCCGCTGACCGCACAGCACCAGCATGGCGTGGGTGCGCATGTGGTTGTTGGTCGGCGTGGGATGGCGGTACTTCTCAACGCGCTGATCGAAACCGACCAGCACGACGTGCGGCTGGATGCCACGCGCCAACAGATGGCGGGCGATGTCGGCTTCGACCTGATGTTCGCTGTCGCCCTTCATCACCTGGCGCGCGACGGTCTCCATCACCACCGAGCAATCGCGCCCGAGCGCCTTGTAACGGCGGATCTCGTGCTCGCTGAGGGCGGCGCGCACGGTCGGTACGAAGTCGGCGGCCAGTTCGGGATAACCCGCGACTGCAGCGTCATCGCTGAGGAATTTCTTGCCGGTGATGAGCTTGGGCAGCGCCTCGCTGAGCGATTGGATCCAGGGGAAGGATTTCGGCGTGAAGGCCGCGAGCGGCTCCTCGTGCGCGAGGCGATCGATCTCGATGCGGTTGGCCACCACCAGCGCCTGCTTGGGCGTCACCACCAGGGCACCTACGCCACCTTCGCATTGCGAGACCACGTGGTTGTCGGCGCCGCCGGACAACCAGGCGAAATTGCATCGCCTCGTCAGGATGATGCCGTCGAGCTGCTTGGCCTTGAGATACTTGCGAATGCGGGTCAGTTTCTCGGCCGTCTCGCTCATGGTCGACTACCTCAGGGGTGGGTTTTCGGCGGTTCGTCTGCTGATTGGACGGTCTTGGCGCGCTCATCCACCGGCTGGTGGGGGGCAGGCGCAGCGACATTCGGCGGCAACGGGGTCTGGCGGCTCATAGCCCCATCGGGATTGGAGTGCTGGCCATCCAGACTACCGCCCCCTTCGTCGATGCCTTTTTTGAACTCGCGGATGCTCCCGCCGAGGCCACGCATGATCTCGGGCAGGCGGCGGCCGAACAACAGCAACGCCACCACCAGGATGATGATCCAATGGACTCCGCTTTCGAGGCCGATGAAGGCAGGAACGAAGGTGATCGGCGATTCCATGGGCCCCTCCTGGGCAAGGTGGCGCACCATAGAAGCGCCAAAGTCACTGACAAGCCCTCCCGCGACAGGCATATGCGTCGACCGGGCAGACGCCTCCGGGCTGCCAGACCGCCGCCCGCACAACCTTAACCTCCCGAGCGGCAGAAATTTACACGGGCGGGGGCGATCAGCGCAGGGTGGACAAGGCGATCATCCTCCTAGCCTGCCCGACCATGGACCTGACCCCCTTCATCCGCGATGTGCCCAACTTCCCCAAGCCGGGAATCATCTTCAAGGACATTACCCCCCTGCTCGGCAATGCCCAGGCGCTGACCTACGCGGTGGCGGCCATCGCCAATGCGCACGTCGGCAAGGGCATCACCAAGGTGGTCGGGATCGAGAGCCGTGGCTTCATCCTCGCTCCCCCGGTCGCCCTCGCCCTGGGGGTCGGCTTCGTGCCGATCCGCAAACCCGGCAAGCTGCCGTGGAAGGCGATCCGCGAAGCCTACAACCTCGAGTACGGCAACGACGCGGTCGAGATCCATGAGGACTCGATCACCTCCGCCGACACCGTGCTGATGATCGACGACGTGCTCGCCACTGGCGGCACCATGGAAGCCGCGGTCAAGCTGGTCCGCCGCGTCGGCGGCAAGATCATCGGCACCGCGTTCCTCATCGACCTGGCGTTCCTCGGCGGCGCGAAGCGGTTGGACAGCCCGGTGTATTCGGTGCTGCAGTACAACTGAGGCCGCTGTGGGTCCTGGAGCGTGGCCGGAGCCCACCGGCTCCGGCCTGCTGCTTCCGGCCACCGCATCGCCCTCATCCGAACGCCACCGCGGTCATCGCCAGGCTGCCGTAATCCCACGAGCGGTGCAGGACCCTCCCACGTGCGCCCGGTCCGGCGGCGCCGAGGGCGACCAGCAACGGTAAGAAATGTTCTGGTGTGGGATGGGCCCGGCGCGCTTCGGGCGCCCGTTCACGCCAATGCGCAAGCGCATCGGAATCACCCGCCTCGCAACGCGCCACCAGCCAGTCGTCGAAGGCCACCGCCCATGGCGCTGGTGGACGACCGGGCGCCAGCTCGCGCAGATTGTGCACCGCGGAGCCGGAGCCGAGCACCAGCACACCCTCGTGGCGCAACGGAGCGAGCGCCGCACCCAGGCGCTGATGCGTGGCGCCATCGCCTCCACTTACCAGCGACACCGCCACCACTGGGACATCGGCCCGCGGCCACGCCAACAGTAGTGGCGTCCAGACGCCGTGATCGAAACCCCGGTCCTGGGTCCGGGCAGCGAAACCAGCGCCGCTCAACAGCGCGGTGATCCGCGTCGCCAGTTCCGGGTCACCATGGGCGGGATAACGCAAGCCATACATTTCGTCGGGAAAGCCACCGAAATCGTGGATGGTACGTGGCATGGCACCGCTCTCCACCAGCGGAGCCGGCTCTTCCCAATGGGCCGAACACACGACCAGCGCGCGGGGATGCGGCAGGGTCGCCGCCAAGCCGGCGAGGAAACTGCGTGCGGGAGTGTCGCGCAGTACGACGTCGGGGGCGCCGTGGGACAGGAACAGGGTGGGTAGGGGCGCGGGCATGCGACGACGGTCAGCGGTGCGCCAGGTCGGGCAAGGATGAGGCCCGCCATCAGCCACAGGCCAGGGCCTGTGCCATTAGCCACAGGCCAGGGCCTGCACATCAGGGATATCGACGTGGAGAGGGTGGACGCCATCCTCCAACCCACCGGCGACGGCGCCTACCTGGTGCGCAGCACCACGACATAACCGTCCTGATCACCACCCGGCTCAGCCTGGAACGGCTTGTGCAAACGCACCGGCTCCTCCGCCTTGGTCGATGGCTTGATGGTGCCGCCCGCGACCACCCAGCCGTCACGGCTGGCGACGCAGCGCAGGCTGCTATTGCTGAAATAACCGCACTGCTGGAGCTTGAAGCCGGCATCGAAGACCGCGAGGTAGCCACCGCCCTGATAGGCGCCTGGGATGTGCGGGTACCACGGCAGCTTCAACGGCAGGCCATTGGCGGAACTCCCGACGATGAACTGCTGACCACCGATTCCGCTCATGGCGTCGATGCTCAAGCCGTTGGCGCGTTGCGGCGTGAGCCAGGAGCAGAACCAGGTGCCCTTCTCGAGCGCGCCGGTGCGGGGATCGACCCGCAACACCACGCTGGTCTTGCTCGCTCCTTTGAAGCCGTAGCCCGGACCATTCTGGTGGACGTCCTTGAACACCGCGGGATCGAGCGGCCGATCAGGGTCGGCAGGATCGCGGGTGCACACCGAATTGCCGCCGTCGGCATAGAGCGTGAGGAGGAACTTGCCGTCCTCGGTCACGCCCGCCGCGGCACCGGTGGTGTCGGCCATCAGGCCGTTGCCGCCGAACTTGGCGTCGACCTCGCGTTTGGGGTCGGGATTCCACAACATCCACACCTGTTTGCCGGCGCGATCGAAGCCGTAGGCGAAGGGATCTTTATAAGGTTCCTTGCCGGTATGTGTCATGCCGTAGCCGACCACCGTGGTGATGCCGCTGACGGGATCGACGCTCATGCCACCGGGACGGTTGTCGCCGTAGGTCTTCCAGGTCGCGGTCCATTTCTCGCTGCCGGTGCGGCTGTCGAATCGCACCAGGCGCTTGTCCGCCAGCACCACCAGATCGCCATCGCCATCGAAGGCGAAGTCGCTGGCGCCTTCACGGTAGAGGATCCATTGCAGCTTGGTGAGGGTGGCATCGAACTTGGCGACGAACCGGCCCTTGCCCGGGCCGCCACCGAGATCGGCCGACGCGATATTGTCGCCGAGGATCACCACCGCGCCCTGCGCATCGACCTGCAGCCGGCGCAGGTGCGCCTGGCCGTAGCCGAACGCGGTGACGGCCTCGAGCGTGCGCCCATCGCTCGACAACCGTGCGATCATGCCGCGCAGATTGGGGTCTGCGGCGGGTTTATCCTTGGGATTCGCAGGCGACGCCGACGCCTCGCGGCGGGTGCCGGCGGGTCCGATCAGCGTCCGCACCACCGTCGCGGCGAGCGGCGGTTCGATGACATTGGCGGCGACCAGGATGTGGTGATCGGGCGCGATGCCGACCCCGACCACCGCGTCCTCGCCGAGGCCGCCGAAGGTCGAGGCCGTCACCAGCACGAACGGTCCCGTCGCGTCGATGACGTCGGCCGGTGCGGGCGGCGCCTTGCCCGGCGCGACCTCGCCGCCCGCGGGTGCGAGTATGCGCCAGGCCGGGAGTCCGCTCTGCTCGCTGGCCGGCGGACGCAGCACCTGCGTGGTGGCGACCACGCCTCCGCCGGCGAGCGCGGCGACCAGCGCCACCTTCGCAACCAGCCCGGCGCCCACACCGGTCGTGCCGGCGGCCACCACCGTGCCGCCGACGCCGACCTGACCCGCGAGGGCCATCTTGCCGAGTTCGCTGGCGAGCGTCGCCGGGATGGTGCTGACCGCGCCGTGGTCGAGTGCGAGGGCCAGCACCGCCACCGAATGCACCACTCCGCGCTCGGCGAGCTTCTCGCGCAAGGCCGCGACCGCGGTGGTGAGACGGCGGCTGACGGTCGATTGCGAGAGCTTGAGCTGGGTCGCCAACTGCACCTGGTTGGCCCCCTGCAGGTAATGCGCGACCAGGACCTCGCGGCTTTCCGGCGGCAGTTCGGCCAGCGCCTGGTCGAGCAGCGGGCTGATCTCCGCCCACGGGCGCTCCGGCTCGGGCGGCGGCAGCAAGGCCTGCGCCTGTTTGCGCCGGCTCTGCGCCGCTTCGCGACGGATCAGGTCGACGGCCTTGCCATGCGCCACCTTGTGCAGCCAGCCCACCAACGAACCGCTGACCTCGGCCGGATGGCGGAGGAGGTGTAAGAAGGTCTCCTGGGCGGCGTCCTCGGCCAGCGAACGGTCGGCCAGCACCCGGCGGCAGACGCCGAAGACCATGCCGGCATGGCGCTGCACCAGTTCAGCGAAGACCTCGCCGTCGCGGCTGTGGATGTAGTCCTGGAGAATGACCTGGTCGGCGCGCATGGGAGTTCCTCGATGATACCCACCAGTCGCCACCGCCGCTGCACTCATGCAGGAATTCATCCCTCCCTGCGACGGAGGTGTCTGGCGCACCATCCCCCGCTGGCGTTACGCGGCCGTGACCGCCATCGCACCTTCGGGGCGTACATCCGTTCGTCATCCCGCTTGACGCCGATGCCCCATGCGGCGTGATGCTGGGCGTTCCTATGACGGTGCTGGAGGTGTGATGTCCCTGCGATTCTCCTTTCCCGCCCTGCTGCTGCTGGCCGGCGTCCTGGTCGGCGCCGATGAGAAACTCGTCCCCGCCCAGATGAATCCGCGCACCGATGCCGGCGGCAGCGTATGGGACTTCCAGGCCAACGGCTTCGTCAACAATGGCAGCAACGACTGCTTCGACAATGGCGCCATGCTGCAGATCAACGGCCGCGACTTCACCGCCAGCGACCGCAAGCAGACCGCCGACGGCAGCGAGCTGGTGCTGACCGGCAAGAACGACCAGATCGCCATCGTCCGCCGCATCCTGGTCGACGGCAAACGCAGCGCGGCGCGTTACCTGGAAGTGCTGACCAACACCGGCAAGCAGAAGCTGCAGGTGATCGTCGAGGTGCGTTCGAACCTCGGCAGCCAAGCGACGCAGAGCGCATGGAACGATGGTCGGCTGGTGAACAGTGGTCCGTTGCCGAAGAAGTGCGTGGCATTGGCCGCCATTCCACGCCCAGGCGATAGTCGTCCCGGGGTGATCTGGGTGATCGGCGAAACCGCCGCCGCCACGCCGCCCACCGTCGAGGTCAGCAACCAGCACTCCTATGCCGTGCGCTACACCTTCGAGCTGGCGCCGCAGCAGACCCGCGTGGTGTTGCATTATGTTCTGCAGCGCCCTGGCCTGCAGGTCGCGCAGATTGCCGAGATCATCAAGCCGCTGTGGAGGAGCGCGTTGGTCAAACCGGTCGTCCCGCCCGCCTACAAGAAGCTGCTGGTCAACTTCCGCAGCGGTGCGCCTGCGGGGGAGGACGCCAGCGAGCCGCCGCTGCTGCCGGTGATCGCCGCGCTGCTCGAACGCGCCGGCGTCGAGGACACCGAGGGCAAGGCGCTGGTCGGCGTCGGCCGCTCGGAGGCCGAACGCATGAGCGGATCGCTCTCCGGCGGTCCGCTCATCGCGACCACCGAGTTCGGTGCGGTCACCATCGACCTCGCCGAGGTCGCCGGCAGCGAAGGCAGCGGCTTCCGCACGCTGCTGCATCTGCGCAGTGGCGAGACCATCGTCACCGCCGCCCTCAGCGGCTCCCTCCGCCTGGAGACCGAAGCCGGGGTCGAGCTGCCGGTCGATCCGGCGCAGGTCGCCTGGCTGGTGGCCAAGCGCGGTCGTACCGACGGCGCGACCCAGGCCGACCAGCTCGGCGTGCTCCTGCTGTCGGACGGCAGCCGGGTGGCGCTCAGCAACGCGGCGACGGCATTGCCGGTGATCTCCTCGTATGGCCAGGCGACGGTGGCCTTCGACCAGTTGGTGCGCATCGAGCGCGTGAACGAGCCGCCGGGCTGGCTCGCGAGCATGCGCGATGGTTCGCGCCTGCGCATCCTGCCCGCCACCCGCGAGATCGAGGTCCCCACCTGCCGGCACGGCGTTCAACGCCTGCTCACCGCGCGGATCATCGGCTACCTGCGGCAAGGCGCGAGCATGGCCGAGGATGACGAGCGCGAGGACGGCGCCCACCTCGACAACGGCGAACGTTTCCTGGGCGGCCTCGCCGGGCCGACCCTGACCATCCAGACCAACGGCGCCGACACCGCGATCCCGGTCGAACGCATCACCGCCATCGAGCGCCCGGAAGACAGCAATGGCCTGGCGGTGGTGCTGCGTGATGGCGGTCGACTGGTCGGCAGCAGCGGCGATGGCACCGTGGCCTTCCTCGCCGGCGGTCAGAGCTGGCGCGTGCCCACCACTCGGCTGGTCTCCTGGCAAGCAGCGAAACCGCCGGAGCCGGTGGAAGCAGCGGCGGAGGAGAAGCCGGACGCCACCACCAAGCCCCCGGCCAGCCCGCTGCCTGCGGGCGACGAGCAGGAATTGAAAGAAGATCCAGAAGAGCAGGAAGTCGAAGCGATCGACGTGGAGGCGAAGCCATGAGACGCACGCTCACCTCATGGACGCTGTTGCTGCTGCTCGGCGGCGCCCAACTCGCCATCCCGGCCGCGCTCGTGGCGGGCGAGGCCCTGACCGCCGCCTCGGTGCTGCCGGCCAAACTCGGCCAGGGCAACGGCAACCTCCAGGTCAGCGATGGCCAAGGCGGCACCTGGCAGTTCGAATACCAGGGCACGCTCGATGGCCGCAGCGTCAACAACATGCACTACCTGCGCATCGACAATGCCTGGAACTTCAATGCCCAGAACCAGCCGCAGGTCACCAGCGACGGCCAGGAAGGCGTCGCCACGGCGAACTTCAACACCCTGCAGATCGTGCGCCGGGTGCGCAGCATGCCGGCGCTCGGCCTGGTGCGCCTCGTCGACATCTTCATCAACAATGGCCCCAAGGCGGTGACCCACACCATCTCGCTGCAGTCGACTGTGAACTGGAGTCCGGTGCAGGTGCTCGGCGATTCGGGTCAGGTGGTGACCACCACGCTCGCTGCCAAGGACAGCTGCCTGGCGCTGCCGGTGCCGACGAACTACCAGCCACACGGCTACCGCGATCTGCTGTTCGGCGTGTGCTCGCCGAAATCGAAGCGCAAGCCCACCATCCAGGCTCAGAACAATCTCGTGACGCTGAGCTGGCAGCTGACCATTCCTGCCGGGCGGACGGTGGCGCTGGTGCACGCCGTGACCGATCGCGCGTTCGGCACCGCGGCCAATCCCAAGGCGGTGAAGGCCGCGCTCGCGGGCATGCGTGCGCGCGCCTTTCTCGCCGACCTGCCGGCGCCGCTGCGCAAGGTGCTGGTCAACTGGGGCGGTGGCGGGACCAGCGACGCCGCACCCGATCTCGGTGGCGGCATTCCCGAGGACCTCATCGCCGCCCGCGGCAGCGACGTCGACCTGTTGGCGCTCGGCGCCGGCACGCGCCTGCGCGGTGACGCCACCGGCGGCGAGGTGCCGGTGCGCATCGATGGCGCCGACCATCGCGTGCCGTGGGATGAGATCATGGCCGTGCATGGTGGCACCAAGCCGGCGCTGTTCCTGCGCAGCGGCGACGTCCTCACCGGGGTGCAGGGCGCCGGCGCCTGCACCTTCACCCTCGCCACCGGCCAACAGGTGCCGATGTCGCTGCAACGCATCGGCTGGCTGCTGCGCCGGCCGCGCGGCCCGGAGAGCCTGCCGCCTGGGGAGGTGCTGATCCAACTCGACGATCAGCAGCGCCTGGTCGGCAAACCCGCCGGCAGCCGCCTGCAGTGCTCGACCCTGTGGGGTCAACTCGATCTGCGCCTGGAGGACATCGCCCTGTTGACGCCCGAGCCCGATGGCGGCAGCCGCATCGCGCTGCGCGACGGCAGCCGTTTCAGCGGCCTGCTGACCGCGGGCACCATCACCATCGACACCCGTTTCACCGGCCGCCGGACCGTCGCGCTCGACCGCATCACCGGCATCGTCGGCGGCAAGGTCGGCAGCGCGCCGGCCGGCGAGGAGGCGGAGGAGGCCCCGCCCGCTCCGCATGCGACGCTGATCGGCGACCAGGTGTTCATGGGCATCGTCGATGTGCCCGAGCTGCATCTGCGCCTGGAGGGGAACCGCCTGCCGGTGCCGCCGCCGCAGATCCGTCTGCTGATCAACCAGAACGACGGCGACACCATCGGCCTCGACCAGCTGCTGCCGCGCCTGCGTCTGGAACTATGGAGTGGCGATGTCGCCGAGGGCCAGCTCGAGGAGAGCGCGCTGCCGCTCCGCACCGCCGGTGGCACCCTGCTGGTCCCGCCCGGCGATGTGCTGGAGATCCATGTGCCGATCCCGGTGGTCGCACCCGCCACCCGCGCCCGCATCGCCGAACTGGTGGCCCAGCTCGGCGACCGCGACTGGACCAGGCGTGAAGCCGCGGTGCAGGCGCTGACCCAGCTCGGCGAAGTGGTGCGCCGCCCGACCGAGGAGGCACTGCACGCGACCAAGGATGCGGAAGTGAAGGCGCGCCTGGAACAGGTGCTGCACGAGCTGAAATGAACAGCCCGCTGCCCCCGCTCTCTGCCGCTCCCGCCGCGCCTGCCGCGCCCACCGCGCCCACCGCGGATGCCCTCAGCGCGCCGCTGCGCGCCATCGCCGGGCGCGTGCGGCGGCGGGTCGCCGTCCGCCTCTGGCTGGCGCTGCTGAGCACCCAGCTGCGCTGGTGTTTCGCGGTGGTGGTCGTGGCGGCGTTGGCGCGCCTGGCCGGGGCCGGTCTGCCGACCTGGAGCGTGGTGCTGATCCCGGTCTGGCTGCTGCTCAGCGCGCTGCTGGCCTGGCGTCGGGCTCCCACCACCGCCAGCGCGCTCGCGCTGATGGACCGCACCCTCGGCCTCGACGACCTGCTGCTGAACGCGTGGTCCTTCGCCGCCCGCCGCGGCAACGGCAGCTTCGCGCGAGAGCACCTGCGGCGTGCCGCGCAGCGCCTGCCCGCGCTGGATGCCGCCCAAGCGGTGCCGCTCACGTTGCCGCTGCGCCAGCTCGGCGCCCTGCTGCTGATGGCGCTGCTGCTGGGCAGCGGCCTGCTCGCCCCGTTGCCGCCGGTACCGCCGGCGCTGCTCGATGAGCGGCAACGCGGCGAACTCGCGACCCAGGCCGACGAGCTCGTGCGCGAAGCGGCGCAGGTGCCGACGTCGGCCCTGGGCGAAGCGGAGAAGGCCAAGCTCGACGAACTCCAGCAGCGTATCCGCGCCGCCCAGGACCAGGCCCGGCGCCAGGGCCTGACCCAGCCCGAGGTGCTGAAAGAACTCGACCGCCTCGCACATCGCGCCGAGGACCTCGCCGCCCTGCTCGATCAGGCGGACACGCCCAACGCCGCGCTGCTTACCGAACTCGAACGCCATGCCG
The DNA here is from genome assembly GCA_031425255.1 of Planctomycetota bacterium. GTDB lineage: Bacteria > Planctomycetota > UBA11346 > UBA11346 > UBA11346 > BOG-1363. Next base: position 2,905 of record JANPIY010000515.1, on the reverse strand, counting down.
ATACCGCCGACCTCGCCAGCGCGCTGCGCGCCGGCGACCTGGCGAAGGCGGCGGCCGAGGCCAAGGCGTTGGGCGATCGCCTGGAGCGCAAGGACCTCACCCTCGATGAACGCCGACGCCTGGAGCAGGCGCTCGAACGCGCGGCCAAGGCCGGCGACGGCGACCAGTCGAGCGCCGCCAAGGCGGTGGAGCAGGCGCAGGCGGCGATGCAGCAGGGCGACGCCGCCTCGGCGGCGAAGGCGCTGCAACGCCTGGGACAGGACCTCGCCCGTCGCCAACAGCGCCAGGACGCGGCCAAGGCGATGACCAGACTCGCCAATCGCCTGCGCTCGACCGGCAGCCGCCTGCTGTCCTCGCCGGCCGGCGCCCTCACCAAGCTGCCCGCCGGTACCCGCAGCAGTGGCGCACCGCTGGCCGCCGGAGCGTTGCCACCCGCGCGTTTCCAGCCCGGCCGCAAATCCGGACAGGGCACCCGCCCAGGCGCCGGCACGCAGGCGGGGACCGGACAGGCGCCCACACCCGTTCCCGGCCAAGGTCCGGGCGATGGCGACGGCATCCCCGTGCCCGGTACCGGCGATGCGGCGGATGCCGGTGCGGTGCCGGTGCCCGGCAGCGGTGCTGCGGGTGCAGCAGCAAGCGCGGCGGGCGCCATGGCCGGGGGTTCGCAAGCCGGCAGCGGCCACGTGGCGTCGAGCGGTGGGCCGACCACGCCGCAGGCCGCGACCAGCACGCGCACGGTGACCGCCGCCAGCGGCGAGGGCCACAGCGAACAGACCCAGGTGAGCGGCCAGGTCCATGAAGAGAGCGCCGCGCGCGCCCTGGCCCAGACCCCGCTCGACCTGGTCGATGCCGAGGAACGCGCCCTCAGCGAGGACCCCCTGCCCGCCGGCCGCCGCGCGCAGGTGAAGGCCTATTTCACCCTGTTGCGCGAGCAGCTCGAACCATGACCCCGACGAGGCCCCGATGATCGATCCGACCACCCTGATAGCCCGCTTCTCCCAACGTTTCGCCGCGCTGCAGGGCGAGATCGGCAAGGGCATCGTCGGCAACGAGGCGCTGATCAACGATTGCCTGGTGGCGATGTTGACGCAGGGCCACGTGCTGCTCGAAGGCGTCCCTGGGCTGGGCAAGACCTCGCTGGTGCGGGTGCTCTCCAAGGTCCTCGGCCTGAGCTTCGGGCGGGTGCAGTGCACGCCCGACCTGATGCCGGCCGATATCCTCGGCACGCACATCATCAACGAGGACGACCACGGCCGCCGTTCGCTGCGCTTCGAGCGCGGCCCGGGGTTCCGCCACCTGCTGCTGGTAGACGAGATCAACCGCGCCACGCCCAAGACGCAGGCGGCGCTGCTCGAGGTGATGCAGGAACGCCAGGTCACCGCCGGCAGCGAATGCCTGCCGCTGCCGACGCCCTTCTTCGTCCTCGCGACGCAGAACCCGGTGGAGATGGAAGGCACCTATCCCTTGCCGGAAGCCCAGCTCGATCGATTCGCCTTCAAGCTCATCGTGCGCTTCCCCTCGCGGGAACACCTGGTGGCGATCGCCAACCGCACCAGCGGCTATCAGGAGCCGGTGCTGACGCCGGTGATGGACGGCGCCGAACTCGAAGCGCTCACCCTGCAGGCGGCCGAGGTCGCGGTCAGCGATCCGCTCGCGCTGTACGCCGCCGACCTGGTGCTGGCGACCCATCCCGGCCAGCCGCAGGCGCCCCCGGCGGTGAAACGCATGGTCGCCTATGGCGCCAGCCCGCGCGGCCTGCAGACGCTGATCCGCACCGCGCGTGTCCATGCGCTGCTCGCCGGCCGGGCGGCGGTGGCGGCCAGCGACATCCGCCGGGTCGCGCATGCCGCCCTGCGCCACCGCATCATCCGCAACTTCGAGGGCGAGGCCGAGGGCCTGGATGCGGACAAGCTGATCGACGAGATCCTGGCGACCGTGCCGGCGCCCGGGGCCTGACATGGCTCGCCCGCTGCGTCCCTGGTCCGCGCTGCTGCTCACCCTCGCCCTGGCTCTGCCAGCGGTCGAGGATCCGGCGACCGCGACGCTGCCGCTGCGCGCCGCCCTGCATGAGGACGCCACCCTGGAGGCGCCGCTGACGCAGCTGGTCGAGACCTGGCGCGCTGCGGAGCGCCTGCCCGATCTGCTCGCGCTCTATCGCACTCATCTGAGCCGGTACCCGCAGGATGCCGGCGCCACGGTGGTGCTGATCCGCCTGCTGCACGCCACCCGCGATCCCGCCGCCACCACCGCCGTGCGCCAAGCGCTCGTGGATTTCCCGCAGTCAGCCTACCTCCATTGGCTTGCCTTCCTGGTGCTCGACGAGACGCACGATGCCGGCGCGCTCGATCAGTTGGCGCTGGCGGTCACGCTCGAGACCGTCGCCTGGCGGCGCGATCAATGGACCGAGCGCCTGATCACCGAAGCGGTCAAAGGCGGCCGTCGCGACCTCGCCGAGCGCCACCTCGCCGCTGCCGCCGCGCAGGAGGCCACTGCCGGCGGCAAACTCGTCATCGCCAAACGTCAGGCCCAGGCCGGACTGCACCAGGCGGCGCTCGCCACCATCACCAACGCGCTCGCCGGTGATCCGGCACCCGAGCTGCTGGTCGACCTCGAGGTCGAGGCCGCCGCCAGCGAAGCCGCGCTCAAACAAGCGGCCGCCGCCGCCACCCGGCTCGATGCGCTGCTGCAACGCCTCGGTCCCGACCACTGGCGCCGGGCGGAGATCACCCGCCGCCGGCTTGAACTGGCGGGCAGCGACGAGGAACGGTCGGCGATGATCGCGGCCGCGCGCGCGCGGCTGGCGGCCAACCCTGGGGATGATGCGGCGGCTCTCGATCTGGCGCGCCTGCTGCTCGCGCTCGACCGCCGGCGTGATGCGCTGACGGTGCTGACCGCCGCCACCACC
>JANPIY010000514.1:0-8356 GCA_031425255.1 Planctomycetota bacterium | reverse complement strand
GATGCCGTCGAGCGGCAGGCTCGGCGCGATCTTCACCACGCCGACCAACATCAGCGGTGCGACCTCGCCAGCGCCACGCGCCATCGCCAGGATCAATCCAGTGAGGATTCCTGGGATCGCGGCCGGCAGCACCACCCACTGGATGGTCTGCCACTTGGAGGCGCCCAGGGCCAAGCTCCCTTCCTTGGCGCCACGCGGCACGGCGGCGATGGATTCCTCGGTGGCGACGATCACCACCGGCACCGTCATCAGCGCCAAGGTCATGGCCGACCACAGGATGCCGCCGGTGCCGAAGGTCGGCGTCGGCAGCTTTTCGCTGAAGAACAGCGAATCGATCGAACCGCCGACGATGTAGACGAAGAAGCCGAGGCCGAACACCCCGAAGACGATCGAAGGCACGCCAGCGAGGTTGTTGACCGCGATGCGCACGCCACGCACCAGAGCACCCTGGCGGGCGTACTCGCGCAGGTAGATCGCCGCCACCACGCCAAAGGGGGTGACGGCGAAACTCATCAGGATGGTCATGGCGAAGGTGCCGAAGATGGCGGGAAAGATGCCGCCCTCGGTATTGGCCTCGCGCGGTTTTTCCACCACGAACGACCACAGATGATGGAGACAGACGCCGAGCCGGCCGAACCACGACAACTCGTTCGACCAAGTGGTGCCCACCACCGTCCCCATGCTGATGACCCGCTCCTGGGTGGTGCCGTAGGGGAGTAGGACCAGGGCATGCTGGTCCTGGCGCTGGCGGAGTTCCTTGGCCTGGAGGGCGAAGGCCTCATAGGAGGTGCGCAGTTCGGCGATGCGCGCGGAGGTGCGGGCGGCTTCGGCAGGGTCGCTGTCGGCGACCGCCTTGAGGTGGTATTCGAGAGCGTTGATGGTGCGCGAATTGGCGCCGATGACGCCTTGTTCGAGGCTCAGGATCTCGCGCCGACGGGCGGCGATCTCGGCGATCAGCTCCTGCAAGCGCGGGCGGAAAGCCGGATCGCTGGCGGCGATGGGGGCAGCTCCCGCCAACTGCAGGCGCACCGGCGCGCCGATGGCGTTGCCATATTCCATCCGTTCCACCAGCATGGCCTCGGCTGGCATGCTGCGGGCGCTGATGGCGGAGACATCGAGGTAACGGAAGCCTTGACCGTAGATGTCCTTGTTGCCGGTGAACAACTGCAGTTCCTGCGCGCCGACCTGTCCTTGGGCGGCGCCAGGCTTGAACTGGTATTTGACCACCTCGCCGGCGACGACCTCGGTCTTGCCGTCGGCGGTGTAGGTCAGCACCTCGATGCGTTTGGGCCAGAAGACCGCCATGCCATTCTGGACGATGACCCCGAGCAGGCAGACGACCATCAGCAGGCCGATGCCGAGGGCCATGGCGGTGAGCCAGACCATCGGTTCACCGACCACGCGGTGTGGTCGCAGATGCTGCACGGTGGGAATGGGGGCGTTCATGTCAGACCGTCTTGTACTTCTCGCGCAGGTGCTGACGCATCAGCTCCGCGACGGTATTGACCAGGAAGGTGAGCAGGAAGAGTAGCAGCGCACCCAGGAAGAGGGTGCGGAACAGCGTGCTATGCACCGCCGCTTCCGGCAGCTCGACGGCGATGTTGGCCGAGAGGGTGCGCATGCCGTCGAAGATGTTCATGCTCATGATGGCGGTGTTGCCGGTGGCCATCACCACGATCATGGTTTCACCGATGGCGCGGCCGAAACCGATCATCACCGCTGAGAAGATCCCCGCCGACGCGGTCGGCAGGACCACATACAACGCGGTCTGCCAACGGCTGGCACCCAGTGCGAGCGACGCCGAGCGCAGGGATGGCGGGACATTGGCCAGGGCGTCCTCGGCGATGGTGAAGATGATCGGGATCACCGCGAAGCCCATCATGATGCCGACCACCAGCGAGTTGCGCTGCTCGAAGCTGAGTCCGGTGGTATCGCGCCACCACTGCCTGAAATCGCCGGTGAAGACCAGGGTTTCCAGCATGGGTCCCAGCGACCACGAACCCCACAGGGTGAGGATCAGCAGCGGCATGAACCAGATGAATTCCGAGCCTGGCCGGATGCGGCTGCGGATGTGCATCGGTGTGCGGGTCCAGATCCAGCCGAACAGCGCCGCGACCACCGGCAGGGCCAGGACCACCATCACCATCGATGGAACCTTCTCCTCGACCAATGGCGCCAGCCAGATGGCGGCGAGGAAGCCCAGCACCACCGACGGCAGCGAGGCCATGATCTCGATCACCGGTTTGACCACGCTCTTGAAACGCGGATGCATGAATTCGGCGGTATAGACCGCGCCGAGGATGGCGATCGGCAAGGCGAACAGCAGGGCGTAGATGGTGCCTTTGAACGAGCCGACCAGCAGCGGGATCATCGACAGCTTGGGCTCGAAGTCGTCGGAAGCGCCCGAGGACTGCCAGTCGTACTTGGGCGCATCGGCGCCTTCGTACCACACCTTGCCGAACAGCGCGGTCATGCCTGCTTCCGGATGTGGATCGTCGAGGTCGTAGGTGTGCAGGGTGCCCTGGTCGTCGAGCAGGAAGAGGCGGTGGTACTTGCCGCTGATCGCCGACTGCGTGATGGGGAAGGGGAAGTCCTGCTCCCAGCGGATGGCGGCGCTGGTGCCGTAGCGCAGCGACGCCTGCTTGCCGTCGGTGACCAGGAAGGCCTTGTTGCGCACACTGGGGGCGTAGGTCTCGGCCCCGGCGTGGAGCGGATCGAATTCCTTGGTCTGCCCGAAGGTGCGATGATCGGTGCCCGGGCGGACATGGAGGCTGAAGATGCGGTTCACCCCCTTGGGGTTGGTCAGCACCAGCGAGACGTCGCCGAGCAGGTAGTTGATGGAACTGATGGTCGCCTCGCCCTGGTCCTCGAAGGGCCGGAAGGTCTGGCGCAGGTCGAAGCCATCGGCGCTGGCGAAGAAGTAGAACACCGAGCCGTCGCTGGTCGCCACCACCACGCTGTCACCGCGTTCATCGACCAGAAGCTGGCGCGGGGTGCCGATCACCCGGCTGGTCAGGTCGATGGCGTCACCGATCTTGACGGTGCCGCTGCCGACCAGCGAACGTTTTTGGGTCAGCGGCACGACCAGCACTTTCAAAGCGCCATCGACGTCCTGGATCGCGGCGGCGAGCTTGCGACTGCCGCCATCGCCATCGCCATAGCCGACCGCTCGCAGCGGTTTGCCCGGGGTGCCGAAAGGGATGGTCACCTCGCTCTTGAGATCGCCGGTGATGGTGCGCACCCCCGCGGCGTTGTTATCGGCACTGAAGGAAAGCCGGCGGACGGCGAGGCGGCCATCGGCCGTACCGGCGATGATCCGCTGAGTACGCGGGTCGATGGTGCTGGCGGTGAGTTGGGATCCTGGGCCTTCGCCCAGATCGAGGGAGATGATGCTTGCCGCAGGCACCGCCGTTGCGGGCGGATGCGACGCCGCGCCATGGGCACTGCTTTGCGCGGGTTGCGGAATGAAGGCCAGACGCCCGTCACTGCTCAAGATGGCGGGCAGCTCGCCCCATTCATCACTGATCATGCCACGGGCTGAAGCCGCCGTCAGGCCCGCCGGTAGCGGCACGGCGCTGACCTCGGTGACGGTGGCGGAAAAGAACAGCGGCAGAACCTGCCAGCCGATGAAGAGGAAGATGCCGAAGACGGCGATGATGATGCCTACGCCGCCGCTGCGGATGAGCCAGGTCATCGCGCGATCGATGAACAGCGTCCAACGAGAGGTGGTGAAGCGTGCAGGATCGGCTGGTCGTGATGGAACCGGCATGGTCTATCCCTTGCCGACGCAGGCGGAGGCCCGCGTCGGCAGGTGGTCGGGCAGAAGCGAGGCTTATTTCGTCAGCGAGCCGACGATTTCGGCGGCCGCATCGGACGGCAGCGGGAAATAGCCGTCCTTGACGACGATCTCCTGGCCCTGCTTCGAGAGCACGAACCTGACGAATTCCAGAGACAGGGTGTCGAGCGGCTGCCCAGGCTTCTTGTTGACGTAGACCATGAGGAAACGCGACAGCGGATAGTCCCCGCTGAGCGCATTCTCGTACGTGGGGGGGATGAGCTTGTCGGCCTTCTCGCCCAGCGGCAGAGCCTTGACGCCCGAGGTCATGTAGCCGATGCCGGAATAGCCGATGCCGGTGAGGTCGCTGGCGACACCCTGGACCACGCCGGAGGAACCCGGCTGCTCCTTCACAGTGGCCTTGAAATCACCCTTCTTGAGCGTGTGTTCCTTGAAGAAGCCGTAGGTGCCCGAGGCGCTGTTGCGACCGTAGAGCGAGATCGGCTTGCCGGTCCAGGCGGCGAGTCCGGCCTGATCCCAGGTGGCGATGTTCTTGCCACCGGCCTTGAAGGTGCTGGAGAAGATGCTGTCGACCTGCGTCAAGGTCAGCCCGGTGACCGGGTTGTCCTTGTGCACGAAGACCGCGAGCGCGTCGATGGCGACCTTGATGCCGGTCGGCTTGTAGCCGTACTTCTTCTCAAAGCCGTCGATCTCGGTCGACTTCATCTCGCGGCTCATCGGGCCGAGCTGGGCGACCCCTTCGGTCAGCGCGGTGGGCGCGGTGCCCGAGCCCTTGCCTTCGATCTGGATGTTGACGTTCGGGTAGATCGCCTGGAAACCCTCGGCCCAGAAGGTCATCAGGTTGTTGAGGGTGTCCGAGCCGACGGAGTTCAGATTGCCCGAGACGCCGCTGGCATTGACGTAGGCGGGCAGCTTCTCGTCGACCGTCACTGCGGCGTTCAGCGGGATGAGTGAGCAGGTGAACAGCGCCACGGCGAAGGGGGCGGCGGACGTGGGCAGCGCGAAGGTCATGGAAGCTTTCCTCGGTGGGTGATGCCTGCGAACGCTAGGACCGCAGATGAAGGAAAGATGAAGACGGGGACAACGCCGAGGCTGGTTTCAGGGCTCTGGAGGCCGGCAGCGTTGGTTGTCGCCAGTATCGTCAGGACACGATGAATCGTCGGTTCCATTGCCGCCTTGCGTGGGTGGCGTAGGGTCCGGCGCATGCCTGAACGGACCCCACCCTGCTGCCCGCCTGCGGAGGTCGCCGGCGCCCCGGTCCCCACCGGCGGTGCCGAGTACGAACGCGAACTGGCCGCCCTCGCCAAGGCCCTCGGCCATCCCGCCCGGGTGCGCATCCTGCGCCTGTTGGCGGAGCGCTCCGGCTGTGTCTGCGGTGCCATTGTCGACGAGGTCGGGTTGGCCCAGTCGACGGTGTCGCAGCACCTGGCGGTCCTCAAGGAGATCGGCCTGATCCAAGGCGAGGTCGATGGGCCGCGCGTCTGCTATTGCCTGGCGCCTGAGATGCTGCGCCGCTTCAAGATGCTGGCCGCCTCGCTGTAGACGCAGCACGTCATCAGCGTTCCAGCCGCGCGTACGCGGATGGCTGCCCTGCCCATCGGAACGAGCCTCGACCTGGGCGGTGCGGCTGGGCCACCACGGCACCTGGGGGACTTGACGGTGGCCTGATACCTTGACGATCCAATCGTAATATTACGATTGGATGCCCTATGGCCGTCGCCCGTCTCTCCTTCCTCGATCGCTACCTGACCCTGTGGATCTTCATGGCCATGGGCGTGGGACTGCTGCTCGGGCAGACGGCACCGGCGGTGGGCGAGGCCATCAGTGGTCTGGTCATCGGCACGACCTCGGTCCCCATCGCCGTCGGTCTGATCCTGATGATGTACCCGCCGCTGGCGAAGGTGCGCTACGAGGCGCTGCCGCGCGTCATGCAGGACTGGCGGGTGTTGGCACTGTCGCTGGTGCAGAACTGGCTGATCGGGCCGGTCCTGATGTTCGCCTTGGCGGCAGTGTTCCTGCACGATCGTCCGGAGTTCATGCACGGGCTCATCCTGGTCGGCCTCGCACGCTGCATCGCCATGGTCATCGTGTGGAACGATCTGGCCAAGGGCGACAGCGACTACTGCGCGGGCTTGGTCGCCTTCAACGCCATCTTCCAGGTATTGTTCTTCGCGCTGTACGCGTGGTTCTTCCTGCTCATCGCACCGGCCTGGTTCGGCCTGCCTGGGGTGGCGGTCGATGTCACCATGAGCGACATCGCGCAATCGGTGTTCATCTACTTGGGGATCCCGTTCATCGCCGGGTTGCTCACGCGCCTGGTCCTGGTGAAAGCCAAGGGCCGTGACTGGTACCAGTCGACGTTCCTGCCGCGTATCTCGCCACTGACGCTCGTCGCGCTGTTGTTCACCATCGTGGTGATGTTCGCGCTGCAGGGGAAACAGATCATCGCGGCGCCATTCGATGTCCTGCGCATCGTCGTCCCGCTGTTGCTCTATTTCGTCATCATGTTCCTGGTGTCGTTCTGGATGGCGAAACGTGCGGGCGCATCGTATCCGGTCAGCGCAACCTTGTCGTTCACCGCCGCCGGCAACAATTTTGAACTCGCCATCGCCGTCGCCCTGGGTGCCTTCGGCCTCGGCCATGGCGCCGCCTTCGCGGCCGTGATCGGCCCACTTGCGGAGGTGCCTGCGCTCATCGCCCTGGTGTCGGTGGCTTTCTGGCTGCAACGCCGCTGGTGGCCGGGATCGGATGTGCGCCTGCAATCGGTGGAGACCTGCACCACCTCGGTGACGGCAGATGGCGCCGTCAGGAGCAAGACGTGCTGATTGCAAGCGGATTGAACCGGAAGAAGGGTCTCCGCATATTCCCGCCTTGCTCCCGTGCTTCATTGTTCCGTTCCTCCAGTTCCATTCATCCTTCAGGTGATCAATGAAACCAACCAAGATCCTTTTCCTCTGCACGGGCAATTCATGCCGCAGCCAGATGGCCGAGTCCTGGTGCCGGGCGCTGCACCCCGGCCGTTACGAGGCGTTCTCCGCCGGCACCATCGCCAAGGGACTCAATCCCAAAATGGTCGCTGTGATGAGAGAGCTCGGCATCGATCCGACCATCCATCAGTCGTCAAAGACCTTGACGTCGGTGCTCGCTGCCGGTGTCGAAATCGACATCGTGGTCACGGTGTGCGGCCACGCACATGAGACCTGCCCGCTGTTCCCAGGTGGCAAAACCACCGTCGTACATGTCGGATTCGAAGACCCACCCGAGTTGGAGAAGAGCGCCACGTCGCCCGAGGAAGCGCTCGGGCATTATCGCCGCGTGCGCGATGAGATCCGTGATTTCATCAACGGATTGCCGGGCACATTGCCGGTTTGAACCACTTACGAGGACCTGCCATGACCACCCACGATGACATCCGTACCACCATCCGCGACCAGTACGGCGCCATGGCTCGTACCGGTTCCTCCTGCTGCGCACCGGCCTCCGGTCCGGCGACCAATGGCTGCTGCGCGCCATCTGCCGATCCGGCCGCGCTCGCCCAGGCCATCGGCTACGATGCGGCGGAGCTGACGAGGATCCTGCCGGAAGGCGCCAACCTCGGCCTGTCGTGCGGCAATCCCGGCGCCATCGCCGCGCTCAAAGCCGGAGAAGTGGTGCTCGACCTCGGCAGCGGCGCCGGCTTCGACGCCTTCCTCTGTGGGCCCAAGGTCGGGAGTGGCGGACGGGTGATCGGCGTCGACATGACGCCCGACATGCTGACGCGGGCGCGCACCAACCTGGAGGGCTACACCCGTCGCACGGGTCTCAGCAACATCGAATTCCGCCTCGGTGAGATCGAACACCTGCCGGTCACCGATGGCAGCGTCGACGTGGTGATCTCCAACTGCGTCATCAATCTCTCGCCCGACAAGCCACAGGTCTGGCGGGAGATCGCCCGCGTCCTCAAGCCCGGAGGACGGGTGGCGGTCAGCGACCTCGTCCTGCTGCGTCCGCTGCCGGAAGCGGTGCGCGCCTCGGTCGAGGCCTACATCGGCTGCATCGCCGGCGCCGTCCTCCACGACGATCTGCGGCGTATGATGGCACTGGCGGGATTGCAGAATATCCGCCTGGAGTCGAAGCCCGCCTATGTCGCGACCCTGACCGCTGGTCAGGATCCGTTGTACCGGCAGGTGCAGGCGGGCCTGCCGCCCGTGACCACACCGGCAGACTTCATCACCAGTATGGACATCTCGGCGGGGAAGCCGACCGAGGCATGTTGCGGACCGGGGTGCTGCTGAGCGTGCCGCATCCGTTGTGATCGACAGCGTGACTCAGGTATTGTGGTTGATCAGGTAGAGTCGTCCGCCATCGGGATCCACGATGAACCAATCGATGTCGCCGGGATGGTCGCGATGGTCATAAACGAAAAACGCGTAATAGGTGCGCGGGCTCGCCAGCGCCTTCCTGATCGCATCGGCGCGCTGCATGTCGATGCCAAGCAGGGCAAACTGGAGATAGTCCTCGAACCTGGAATCGAACGGCCCCGAGGTCCAATGCTCGCGGCGCCAATGCTCCCGATAGGGT
>JANPIY010000513.1:0-6936 GCA_031425255.1 Planctomycetota bacterium | reverse complement strand
TGGCGAACCAGGACAGCGCGACGACCAAGCTGGACAATTTCCCCAAGTATGTGCGTCGCGTCCCCCTAAAGCGGTTTTTGGCGATGTATGAAATCTACAAGCGCATCCTGCCCGTGAAGGGATCTATCGTCGAATGCGGGGTCTTTCGTGGCTTCGGTACGATGTCCTGGGCCAAGCTGAGCGCGATTCTGGAGCCGGAGAACCTCACGCGGCGTATCTATGGCTTCGACACGTTCGCCGGATTTCCCTCGCTAGCTGGCCAGGATGCGAGCGCCAATCCCGCCAGCCCGAACCAAGTCGGCGATTTGCATGCCAATAGCTACGATGAACTGCAGGAGCTGATCAAAGCCTACGACCAAGATCGATACCTCGGGCACATTCCCAAGGTCGAGTTGGTGAAGGGCGATATCTGCGAAAGCATTTCGCCGTTCCTGGCCAGTCATCCCCAACTCCTGGTGAGCATGTTGTTCCTCGATTGCGACCTCTACGACGCGACCCTCGCAGCGCTCAAGGCCTTCGTTCCGCGCATGCCCGCCGGAGCGCTCATCGTCTTCGATGAGCTCGACAATCCCAAGTGGCCGGGCGAGACCCTGGCGATGCTGGAATTCGCGGCCGGACGTCCGCTGCGCCTCCAGCGCTTGGAATGGGACCCCTACATCGCCTTCGCCGAGGTCGGGGCGTGAGCGCGGCTTTCAGCGAGATCACGGAAACGCCAGGCATCGGGGCGACACTTGAGCAGCTCGCCATGCTCGCCACGCGCTATAACCTGGCTGCGCGCCATGCGGGCGCAGGGCCGGTCCTGGAAGTCGCCTGCGGCACCGGCATCGGTCTCGGAATGCTCGCAGATGCGGCGGGCGCGGTGATCGGCTGCGATATCGATCATGACAACGTCCAGGTCGCGCGCGCGACCTGGGGTGGCGATCCGCGCATCCACATCGAGCAGGGTGATGCTGCCAGCCTCGGGCATCCGGCGGACACCTTTTCGGCGGTGATCTGTTTCGAGGCGCTTTACTACTTCCCCGACATCGCACTCTGCCTGCGGGAAATGACGCGCGTGCTCAAGCCCGGCGGCACCTTGGTGCTGTGCACGGTCAACCCGGCCTGGTCAGGCTTTAACCGCAGTCCCTTCACCGTCGACTACCCCACTCCAGCGACCCTTAGGGCGATGTTGTCCGGACTTGGATGTCGGGTGGAGGTGTTCGGTGCATTTCCCGACCGCCCACGTGGAATGATCGGCCGCGCCGTCGGCGCGCTGCGTCGGCTCGCCATCCGGTTTCACCTCATCCCTGGGTCGATGCGCGGTAAGGAGCTGTTGAAAAAGGTCTTCCTTGGTGGCACCGTGCCGATGCCGTCGCGATTGACCTCAACGACGGCGCCAGCCGAACCCCTTACAGAGGTGCCTCCTTCCGGGGCAATGGCCGCTTGGAAGGTCTTTTACGCCACCGCCTCGAAGCCTGCATGAGCCCCCCAGCCAAACACCAAATCCCGTTCTTCAACTATCCAGCCCTGTTCACGGGCGATGAGGAGGAGATGGTCCGCATCTTCCGCGACATTGGTCGCAGGGGCGCATTCATCCTGCAGCAGGACCTCGTTGATTTCGAGAGCGAACTGGCCCGCTATGTGGGTGCGCGTTTCGCGGTCGGGGTGAACAACGCCACCGATGGCCTGCATTTCGCTCTGGTCGCAGGCGGTATCAAGGCCGGAGACGAGGTTATCATCTGCAGCCACACCATGCAGGCGACGGCTGCTGCCGTGCATGCGGCTGGAGGTGTGCCGGTTCCGGTGGAGGTGGGACCGGATCGCTGCATCGATCCTGCCATGATCGAATCGGCGATCACCCCGCGCACGCGCGCACTGATGCCGACGGACCTCAATGGTCGGACCTGCAACATGGATGCGATCCAGGATATCTGCCGCCGCCGAGCCCTGTTGCTGTTCGAGGACGCCGCCCAGGCCCTGGGGGCGAAGTTCCGCGGCAAGTGCGCGGGTACCTTCGGCATCGCATCGGCGATCAGCTTTTATCCGGCCAAAACCCTCGGCTGCCTCGGTGATGGTGGCGTGGTCATCACCGACGACCCCGAAGTGCATCGTGTCATCCTGCAGCTGCGCAGCTTCGGCATGGATGACCAGGGCGAATGTCAGCGTTGGGCGCTCAATAGCCGATTAGACAATCTGCAGGCGGCATTCCTGCGGCATCGCCTACGTGGATATGACGCCGTGGTGACGCGTCGTCGCACCGTCGCGGCGCACTATCACGCGCGCCTGCAGCGATTGGAGCGGGTTGGTTTGCCTCCCGCCCCGGACGCGGATGCACGTTGGTTCGATATTTTCCAGAACTACGAGATCGAAGCCGATCGCCGCGATGAGCTCCAGGCGCGCCTCAAGGACTGCGGCATCGGCACGCTCATCCAGTGGCGTGGGCGCTCAATCCACGGCCAGCGCAAGCTGGGTTTCACTCAGCATCTGCCGCGCACCGATCTCTTTTTCCAGCGTGCATTGATGCTGCCGCTCAACATGACATTAACAGACGCCGAGGTGGACATTGTTTGCGACGAAATCCAGCACTTCTATCGTGATCACTAGTTTGCTTTCAACTCTCGGGCTCAATACGGATCGCCTCGCCAAAGCGATCCGTCTCCATTGCCTGCGCATGACCTCGAGCGGGGGGAGCAGCCATATCGGCTCATGCCTGTCGATCGCTGACATCATGGCGGTGCTCTATGGGCGCATCCTGCGGGTCGATCCGAGGCAGCCGGGGCATCGAGGACGCGATAGATTCATCCTTAGTAAAGGTCACGCCGGAGCCGTGGTCTATGCGACCCTGGCGGAATGCGGCTTCTTTCCGGTCGAGAAGTTGTCGACGCACTACCAGGATGGCAGCGACCTGAGTGGACACGTCAGCCACAAAGGGATTCCCGGGGTCGAGTTGTCGACTGGCAGCCTCGGTCATGGCCTGGGAGTCGGCACCGGGATGGCGCTGGCCGCGGCGCAGGCGGGTCTCACTCACCGGGTGGTAGTCCTGCTGTCGGACGGGGAATGCGGCGAAGGATCGAACTGGGAGGCGATCATGTTCGCCGCCCATCACCGCCTGCGCAACCTGTGTGCGATCGTGGACTACAACAAGCTTCAGAGTCTTGCCCTGGTGGAAGACACGGTCGCACTCGAGCCCTTCACCGACAAGTGGCAGAGTTTCGGTTGGGAGGTCCGCCGCTGCGATGGCCACGACCATGCAGCGCTCGAACAGGCGATGCGTCCCGCCGATGGAGATCGGCCCGTGGTGGTCATCGCGGATACGGTGAAGGGCAAGGGCATATCATTCATGGAACACCAGGTCCTGTGGCACTACCGCACGGCACGCGGAGACGAGTTCGCGGCGGCTCTGCGTGAGCTGGAAGAGCTGCCGTGAGAGACACCTTCATCGCGCGGCTGCTCGAGCATGCTCAGCGCGATCCGCGGATCACCCTGGTCACCGGCGACCTCGGCTTCAAGGTTTTCGACGAATTTCGCGCACAGCGACCCTCCCAGTTCCTGAACGCCGGGGTCGCGGAACAGAATATGACCGCCCTGGCCACCGGCATGGCCATGGAAGGGCACGTGGTCTTCACCTACAGCATCGGGAATTTCTCGACCATGCGCTGCCTCGAGCAGATCCGCAACGACGCGTGCTACCACGCCGCGAACGTCAAGGTGGTCTCGGTCGGAGGGGGATTCAGTTACGGCTCGCTGGGGATCAGCCATCATGCCACCGAGGATCTCGCGATCATGCGCAGCCTACCCGATATCACGGTTTTCTCCCCTGGGGATTTATGGGAGGCAGCAGAGGCTACCAGCGCCTGCATCGCCACCCCGGGAACCTGCTATCTGCGGCTCGACAAGTCTGCGGGGAGGCCTTCGCACACCACGGGAGAGGTGTTCACCCCAGGGCGCATCCGCACGGTCCGCACCGGCGACGATGTCTGCATCGTCGTCACCGGTGGAATTCTCCAGGAAGCACAATCGGTGGCTGAACTCCTAGCCGGGGTGGGGCTCTCAGTACGCATCCTCAGTGTCCACACCGTGCGCCCGCTCGATGTCCAGACGCTGATCGAGGCCGCGCGCTCGTGCGGCGCGCTGATCACTCTCGAAGAACACACCGTGCACGGTGGCCTGGGAGGGGCGGTGGCGGAGGCGCTGATGGATTCAGGTGTGACGCCGCGGCGGTTCAAGCGGATCGGACTTTCTGGTGCCTTCGCCAGCATCGTCGGTTCTCAATCCTATCTGCGTAAACGCTACGGACTGGATGCGCTGTCCGTGGCCGAGACAATCCGTGCGCTCCTCTCGGGAAAACCATGCGTCGCTTGATCGATATCTGCTCTTCATTCTTTGGACTCCTGGCCTTGTCGCCGGTGCTGTCGATCTGCTGTGTGCTGGTCTGGCTGCAGGACTTCCATGGGCCGTTCTACATCGCTGCCAGGGTCGGACGGGGCGGTCGCCCCTTTCGCATGGTCAAGCTCCGGTCGATGGTCGTCGGCGCGGACAAGTCCGGTTCGTCATCGGGCAATGACGATCGTCGCATCACCTGGGTCGGTCGCCTGATCCGCAAATGCAAGCTCGACGAGTTCACGCAGTTGTGGAACGTGCTCAAAGGCGATATGAGTCTGGTTGGTCCTCGTCCTCAGGTCGAATGGGCGGTGAAAGACTATACGGAGGTGGAACGCCGCATGATCGCGGTCTGCCCCGGGATCACCGACGCGGCGAGCATCGTGTTCGCTGATGAGGGCGACATCCTCACCGGAGCCACTGATGCGGACCTGCGCTACAGCCAGATCATCCGTCCCTGGAAGAGCCGCATGGCACTGCTCTACGTGGAGAAAGGCGGCATGCTCAGCTACCTGTATCTGGTTACCGCGACCCTGGTGGCGGCTCTCTCTCGCCCATTGGCGCTGAAGATGGTACAGCGGCAACTGCTCGCCTGGAATGCCGACGAGCAGCTCCTCGCGGTGGCACGGCGGGAGGCGACGCCGCCAGAGGCGCCCCCTCCAGGGTCGGATTTCGTCATCATGAGCATCCAGCGGCCTTGAATCAGCATGAAGGGTAGAATGTGTGCGCTGTGCTTTGGATCGGTGTAGAATGCGTCAGCAGCGACGAGATTTCCGTCGCGCGACATTCCAGGTCCCACCACGAGGTGGAGGCAGAGGCATGTCCCCCCGGTGGCTCTGCACCAGGATGATCCGGTAGCCAGCAGCTCGTTGGGAAGATTCAAATGTCGCATACCTCCAACCGTCATCGCACTCTCTCAATCAACGGCCTCAACCGGCGTCTCAGACGTTGGCGCGGCGGTTTTCGTCATGGTTTACGCCGACGCCCATTGATCCGCGGCTTGTGGGTACTGGTAGACTGCTTGGTCATGAGCGCAGCGGCAGTGCTCGCAGCAACTTTGATCGGTATCAACGTGGACCGCTTCTCGGTCGGGATCATCGCGATCATTATCATGGTCCGCTTAGCCGCCTTTATCCGCCAGGGCATGTATCGGGCGGTGCTTCGTTATTCAGGCATCCATACGGTGATCATAGCGAGCACGGGCGTTGCGGCTGGAACTATGGGTGGCGTCGCAGTGGCCTATTTTTTCCACTTGGAGAATACTGCTGATCTGGGTCGCGCCTTCCTGGTGCTGGAAGGAATGATGAGCCTACTTGTATGCGGAGGACTGCGCTTGGCGGTCCGTATGCTGGTTGAGAGGGCCGCCCAGTGCGGTGGCCAACGAGTGTTAATCTATGGCGCTGGCAACATGGGTGAAATGATCATGCGTGATCTGAAGCGCACAGCGAATTTCTCCCCGCTCGGGTTCATCGATGATGATCGCCATCTCCAGGGGGCGATGATCCACGGGCTGCCGGTCCTGGGAGGTCTAAGCGACTTCGGCGCGATATGCCTCAGGCACAAGCCGGATCTTGTGGTGATGGCGATCGCCGACCTTCCTGCCCAGATGATCCGGGTGGTTTTCCATGCCTGCATGGAGCGCAACGTTCGACTAGTGGCCGCTCGCGGTGGCGCCATGGGAGTCCTCGGCGGTTCCAACGGCCTTAACTTGAAGGATCTCGCCCTCGAGGACTTATTGCCCAGGGCGTCACGGAAGATCGATCCCGCGCCGGTAAGGGCCATGTTAGCAGGCAGGACAATACTTATCACTGGTGCGGGGGGCAGCATCGGTTCGGAGTTGTGTCGTCAGGTAGCGGCCGGCGGCGCGCAGCGGCTCGTACTCTTGGATCACAGCGAGTACAACCTCTACGTGATCCATCAGTTACTGCGCGAGCGCCATCCAGGCTTACAGGTGGTCGCGGTGTTGATGAACTTGGCGAATCGCGATGCGATCGAACAGTTGCTGGTCGAACAGCGGCCTGATGTGGTCTTCCATGCGGCCGCGTATAAGCACGTTCCGCTGGTCGAGGAGAATCCATGCGAGGCCATCCTCAACAATGTCGCAGGGTTCCGCAACCTCCTAGAAGCATGCGACCGGGTCGGCATTGATCGCCTTGTGCAAATTTCAACCGACAAGGCCATTCGCCCGACAAATATCATGGGTGCGAGCAAGCGGGTGTGCGAGCTCCTCTTGCAGAATTTCCCTGTCAAGAAGACGCGCCTGTGCGCTGTTAGGTTCGGCAACGTCCTTGGTTCTTCCGGCAGTGTCGTTCCGCGCTTTCTTGAGCAGATCGCGGCAGGGGGGCCGGTCACGGTCACACATCCAGATATCACGCGCTATTTCATGCTGATATCCGAGGCCGTGGCGCTGGTACTCCAGGCTGGGGCTCTTGCTGAGCATGGGGAGATATTTATCCTCGACATGGGTGCGCCGGTAAAGATCGCTGATATGGCTAGGCAGCTGATCTTTATGTCCGGCCATCAGCCGGACCGGGATATCCGGCTGGTTTTCAATGGGCTGCGTCCGGGTGAGAAGCT
>JANPIY010000512.1:0-6141 GCA_031425255.1 Planctomycetota bacterium | reverse complement strand
TCGAGCGCCGACTCGCGGCCGCGGCCGCACACCAGCGCTGGGAAGCGGCCGCCGCGCAGCGCACGCAGCTCGCCCACTGCGAGGCGGCCTTGCCGTTCCAGGTCGAGCTGACCCGCCTGGATATTCTGCGCGCACAGGCGGCGGAGGCCGGACGCGTGGCGGTCAGCCGCCACGACGACCTGCACCTGGCCCAGTCGGCGCTCGCCACCGGGATCACCCGCGTCGCCCGCACCCTGGCCACGCTCGGTGCGGCGGCGCACGCCGCCGCACAGGCTGCTGCACCCGGGACCGCCCTCACCCGGCTGGCCGAGAGCGATCTCCACGCCGGGCGGGAGGCGCTCACGCAGGTGCGCGAGCGCGCCCGTCGCCTGGACGAGCTGCGCCGCCAGCAGGCGCAGCGCACCGCCGCCCTGACCGCGGCACAGGCCGGGGTCGCGCTCGCGCAGGTCGCGCAACGCGAGGCCCTCGACCGTCAGGCCACGGCGCTCAGCGCGCAGGCGCAGGCGCAGGCGGTGTTACAGGCGGCGTTGGCGGGCAGCGACCCCCACCTCCTCGGTGAGCACACCGCGGCGGCAGGCCAGGCCCGACGGGTGGCCGAGCAGATCGCCGACCTGCACGGTGAGCGGGCGCAGCAGGACGCCGCGGCGGCCAACACCCTGGTCGCCATGCGCGAGCAGGCTCGCGATGGATGCGCCGCGACGGCCCTGCTCGCGCGCGAACAGGTGGTCCTGGCCGAAGGCCAGCGCCGTCAGCAGGAAAGCCTGGCCCAGGTCGCCGGCTTCGCCCACGTGCTCATCCCGGGTCAGCCCTGTCCGCTCTGCGGAAGCGCCGAACATCCGCACCCTGCCAGCGCGGATGATCAGCGGCTGGAGGCGGTCAGGACACAGGAGCAGCACGCGCGCGCGCAGCAGCAGGCCAGCGAGCTTCAGGTGCGCCAGGCCGGCGAGGCGCTGGAGCTGGCGCGCGCCGATACACTGCGGCTGCAGGCCGCCGCCGCGGGACTGCTTGCCGCCGCCGCGCGCATGCACGGCGATTGGAACGTCCTACGCCAGGGACTGCCGACGCTGCCGCCCGCACCCACGGTGGCCGCGGCCGCTGCTTTGCTCGCCGGCCTGGAGGAGCGCAGCGCCGCCGCGTGGCGGGCGCGCGGAGTGGTCGACGCGGCGCACGACCAACGGCAGCGGGCCGATCAGCAGGTGGCCACGGCGCAGGCCGGCCTTGCGGCGGCCGAAACCGAGCTGGCGCGCAGCGGGCAGGCTCACCACGACCTCACCACGACGCTCGCCGCCACCGCCGAGGAACTGGCGGCAGCGCAGGCCGAGGTCGTCCATGGCGTCGCCACGCTCGCGCATCAGCTCGACGAGCCCCTCCCCGAGGACGCCGCCGCCTGGATCGCGGCCCTGCCGACGCGCATCGCCGCCGCATGGCGAGCCAGCGAGCAGGCCCGGACCTTGATCGAAGCCGAGGCCGAGCTGGGCGACGATGCGCGCCGTCGCCTGCCCGCAGGCGTAGCAGGCGAGGTCGATGCCGACATCGTCGGCGACGCGCGCGCCCTCATCGCCGCTCTGCGCGCCGCGCTCGCCGACCACCGCGAGGCCGAGACCACGCTGGCGCAGCGCCAGCTGGATCTCGACCGCGCACGCGCCGGTGCCGCCGCGCTCGCCGGCCAGGTCGGCGTCCAGCACGAGCGTCTGACGAGCCTGCTCGGCGATGCCCCCTTCGCCAACGAGGCCACCGTGCGCGCCGCCCTCGTCCCGCCCGCCGAGCTGCAGGCCATGCGCGCGGCGCTGGTCCATCTCGAGCGACACGCCGAGTCTTCGCGCCAGGAAGCCGAGCGCGCCGAGACCCTGCTGGCTACGTTCGCCGTCATGCCCGAGGTCGATGCGACCGTGATCCCCGATGCCGCCGCCGCGGCCAGCGCCGCCACGGCCGCGCAGATGGAACGTGACCGGGTGCGCGCGCTGGTGGCGCGTGATCGCCAGATCCTCGACCAGGACCACGAGCGTAGCCGCGCCCGCGCCCGCATAACCGCCGAGGTCGGGCCGTTGCTCGCCGCGGCCGCCTGTGCCAGCCGCCTCAGCGAACTGATCGGCAGCCGCGACGGCGCGCGGTTCCGCCGCTTCGCCCAGGCGCTCACCCTGGATCACCTGCTCATCCTGGCGAACCATCGGCTGGCCGCGCTGGCGCCACGTTACCAGCTCGCGCGCGTGCCGCTGCTGGTGGGCGAGGATCCCTCGTTGGCGCTTGAGGTCATCGATCAGGACCAGGCCGAGGCGCGACGTCCGGTAGCGACCTTGTCCGGCGGCGAGACCTTTCTGGTCAGCCTGGCGCTGGCCCTGGCGCTCGCCGATCTCAAACGTGGCGGCTTGCAGCTCGGCACCTTGTTCATCGACGAGGGCTTCGGCAGCCTCGACCCCACCACGCTCGAACGCTGCCTGGCGATCCTCGAACGTTTGCAGCAGGAACAGGGCACCCAGATCATCGTCATCAGCCACGTCGGCGCTCTGCACGAGCGCATGGCGCACCGCATCGAGGTCCGACCGCAGGGCAACGGTCGCAGCCGCCTGCGCATCAGCAGTCCGGAGGGAACGTACGAGGAGATGCCCGCGGCCCCCGCTCATCATCGTGATCTCCCGCTGGTGGAGATCGCGGCCCTGTGGGCGGCGCTGCCGGCGGATGGCAGCGCACTCAGCAGCCGCAGCCTGCGCCAAGCGCTGGGTTGCGATGAAGCCACCTTCAAGGTGGCGGTCGCCAGCCTCACAGCGGACGGCCGCGTTCAGCAAACCCCGGGAACGAAATCCCTACGCCGGGTGACGACCTCCTCCTGAAGAAGACCAGTCCAACCGCAGAGGGCGCAGAGGGCGCAGAGCTGGGGATTCCTCTGCTGTCTGCTCTGCGCCCTCTGCGAGCTCTGCGGTTTGATCTGCCTTCCAGAGCGAACTGCCGACATCGCACTGCATCTTTCTTGATCACCGCTTCGGCGGTGTTGCCGGCGTGGGCTCATCGCTGGTAGCCGGATATGGCCGTTGCGGTGGCGGGTCCGCCTGATTGGGAAACATCGGTTTGCGGATGTCGGTTCGTGGCGCCGCCTTGTCGCGGCGCTCGCGGGGATCGGCGTCCTGCTGGGGTTCCTCAAGTTTTTTCGGCGGGGTGGTCATACGTCACCTGCTCTTATTGGTATTGGTCTCTTGGATGCGATCATCACCCACGCTGGGACGACTGCATATCCGCCCCACCGGTGGCGGGGGGCCCTGCTGGTTGCACGTCGGCGGAGGCGGGCAGTGGCGGGGAATCGGGAACCCGGCAGGCCTGACCGTCGAGCGCGATCTGCGTCGCGTCGGCCCATAACACGGTACGACCGTGGGCGTCGAGGATGATGCCAGCGACCTGACGGAACTGGCGCAGCAATGCCAGACTGCGCGCGTCCTCATGGGGAACGAGCCATCCTTCTTCCGGCGGTTCACGGCCCCCGCGCCCACGCATGCGGATGGGATTCAGGCCGGCCGCGACCAGGGCGCGCAGCAGTCGCGCGTCGTTCTGGATGTTCTCCTCCTGCGATGCTGGAACGGCACCGGGATCGGCGGCGCTCAGCAGGAAGACCGGTTGGTTGGGCAGGGCCGCCACCGAGACCCACTCGCCGTGCCACAACATGTCGCAGCGGGTACGGCGGTAGCCGTCGAGCAGACGGTTGCGTTCTTCAGGCGTCATTGGCGTATAACCCAGGCAGCATCCGCGAGCTCGGCTCATGAGAGCGTTTCAGTGCAACGACATGACTTGGACATGACTCGCAGGAAAGCGAATCGTATGCCGGAGCGCGAGTCGCTCGAATACCGCGGCTGCCGCATTGGCATCGACCATGCTATGCCCCTCGCTCAGGTGACCCATGGATGAACCTTCCCACCGCTCAGCCAGCGTGTCGCCCCCGCATGGACTCTGTCGCAATCCTGATGGCACCTGGACCTTGTCGGTGTGGGCGCCCACCTGCGAGGATCTCGCGCTGATGATTGCGGAGCAGGCTCCGCTGCCGCTCGCGCGCTGCGGCGATGGTTGGTGGCATGCCGAGCATCTGGTCATGGAGCCCGGCACCACCTACCGCCTGCACCTGGCCGATGGTCGCGACGTACCGGACCCCGCCAGTTTCCACCAGCCCGAGGGCGTCCATGGTCCTTCGGCAGCGGTCGATCTCGCTGCTTTCGCTTGGGGCGATGACCGTTGGCGTGGCCTGCCTCTGACCCAGTACATCATCTATGAATTGCACGTCGGCACTTTCACCGAGGCCGGCACCTGCGATGCCGCGATCCTGCGGTTGGATGCGCTGGTCGAACTCGGCGTCACCGCGATCGAACTGATGCCGGTGGCGCAGTGTCCTGGAGAACGCAATTGGGGTTATGACGGTGTCCATCCCTTCGCGGTGCAGCACAGCATCGGTGGCCCGGCGGCGTTGCAGCGGCTGGTCGATGCCTGCCACGCCCGCGGGCTCGCCGTCATCCTTGACGTGGTCTACAACCACCTGGGGCCGGAAGGCAACTACCTCGGCGAATTCATGCCGGTGACCACCGACCGCTACCGCATCCCGTGGGGTCGGTGCATCAACGTCGACGGGCCGGGCAGCGATGGCATCCGCGCCTATTTTTCCGCCAATGCCGAGCACTGGTTCCGGCGCTTCCACATCGACGCCCTGCGTCTCGATGCGGTGCATGCGATCATCGACGTGAGCGCGCAGCCCTTCCTCCAGCAACTGGGGCGTACGGTGCGGGCGGTGAGCCGCGAACTGGGGCGATCACTCTATCTGATCGCCGAAAGCGATCTCAACGCTAGCCGCGTGATCCGGCCGGTGGAGCAGCATGGCTTTGGCATGCACAGCCAGTGGGCGGATGACCTGCATCATGCGCTGCATGCGCTGCTGACCGGGGAACGGCACGGCTATTACGCCGCCTATGGTGAGGTCGAGCATCTGCGGCGGGCACTGGCCCGTGGCTATACCTACGATGGTCGCTGGAGTCCGACGCGGCAGATGAGCTGGGGCGATGATGCTTCTGATCTTCCCACCCAACGCTTCACGGTGTGCGCGCAGAACCACGACCAGATCGGCAATCGCTATGGGGGCGAACGGTTGTCCCGCCTCACCGACACCGCCGGCCTCACCTTTGCCGCCACCTGCGTCCTGCTGTCGCCCTACCTACCCCTGCTGTTCATGGGCGAGGAATGGGGCGAGCAGCGGCCGTTCTTCTTCTTCGTCGATCACAGCGATCCGGCCCTGATCGCCGCGGTACGCAAGGGCCGCGACGAGGAGTTCGCATCCTTGAACCGCGATGTCGAACCGCCCGATCCCTTCGCCGCCT
Source organism: Planctomycetota bacterium (assembly GCA_031425255.1). GTDB lineage: Bacteria > Planctomycetota > UBA11346 > UBA11346 > UBA11346 > BOG-1363. The sequence continues at coordinate 799 of JANPIY010000512.1, read as the reverse complement.
CGACCCGTGACGCCTGCCGGTTGGATTGGGAGGCGGCGACCCGGGAGCCCGGGAGCACCATCCGCGCCTTCTATCGGGAGTGCCTGCGCTTGCGCCGCACCATGCCCTCGCTGCATCCGGGCTCGCGCGAACGTATGTCGGTCACCGCCCCTGTGCCTGACGTCATCGCGGTGGAGCGCTGGGCCGATGGCTGCCGATCACTGCTCCTGCTCAATCCCACTGCGCAGGAACACAGTCAGGTCCCCATACCAGCAGGGAATTGGATCACGCTCCTGGCGAACTGCGCAGCGCGCTGGCACGGCCCCGGGTGGTCTGAGGGACCTATGAGCGGTCCGTTGACGCTGCCTGGGCGGAGCGCGGTCCTGCTGCAACCGGTCAATCGCTGATTGGGCTTTCATCGTGACCTGAAGCTCCGCGGTACTCCTCGTGGATTTATTCAGCACCAACTGAGCTTTCTCGATGAGCTTGTCATCTAATGAAAAGGCAGAGATTCTCACCGCAAAGCCGCACAGCACGCAAAGGGGAAGAAAACGTGGCGATTCTGTTCTTTGCGCCTTGGCGCCTTGGCGGTGGAAGTGGTTGTCGGCTGTCTAGGTAATTGAGAAAGCTCAGTAATTCTTGAAGACCGGTCCATCCGCGGCGTCTCTTGGCCGGTGGGGCGCATCCCATTGACCGGCAATGCAGAGCGAACGGGTGGGACTGGACTCACTCGTCGCAATACAAACCGGGCATGCGCAAGAAGCCACATGCCCGGACTCCGTCACTGATTCTTCTGCAGCCCGCGGATGTTGAGCATCAC